>DASUFM010000227.1:0-6856 GCA_036274535.1 Blastocatellia bacterium | reverse complement strand
GTAATCCACAACGGTATCCCGGTCCCATAACCATACATTCTCCCACGGAGCATACGGACAGATCGATCCATCACCAAACAGATGCCGCGTTTTGTGGGGCGGCAGCACCGGGCGCCGCACGAAGACCTTCGGATGCCGCTTGCCACCGCCACACCTAACCTCCAGCTCAAAACTGACAAACGGATCGTCCACGTTATCAAACCAAACGTGACGTGTATGTCCGAAAGCGCAGTCGGGTGATGCCGCACCTCGCCACCTTTTTGAACCCAAACGGGGCGCTCGCAGTCGCATCGAACAATTCGGAAAGATCATTGCCAATGGGGTTCGCCGGGTCTTCGACTTTGACGCCTTCAATATTATCGCGCAACTCTATCAAGACATAATTTAATTGATCGGACAGTTTTGAATTGCGTTTCGCTTTCAACAGTTCGATTGTCAGCAATTCGAGGACAAAATGCCTGATTGACAAATTATTCCTCGCTCGCCAGAGTTTGAGCAGCCTGATAGCGTCGGTAACGCCGCTGTCTTTGACGTGTTTGATATGGACGTCGAGATTGGTTTTCTGCCTGCCCTTCTCGCCCGAAGAGCGGTAAAGGAACACATCACCGTCGTCTCCATCGATGAAGCGCCCAGGCGCAACATCAATGTGAAAGTCCGCCCCCACTGATCCATATTACGGCTCTTCAGCCGCAACGCCGACGGCTTCCTCGTAACTAGATAATCATCAATGAGCGCATTCTCGGCATTCTCGTAAATCTCATGAAGAGTCTCTCCAGCCCATCGGTCATCACGACCGAAATAGCAAATGACATCGAGGTCGTACGCTTCAATGTCATGCTTTCCCATCTCGTCCAGAGCGGCGGGAATGAATGCGCTGAGTCCACTGTTGGCGCCATCTCCATTCTGACGTACCGGCACACGCGCCCAGATTGAAAGCGCCTGGCGCCTGTAAACCAATGCGCTCGCCTGCGCCGTATAGAATCCGATATTCATCGCATGCAAACGGGCCGCTTCAGAGTGCAGTTGCGACGTATCGTCGCAGGCCACCAGATTCGCGACGATCGCCCAGCCGGGATCAGGACCTGACGAGAAGCGGAACTGGATCACCGTCCCTGGCGGCTTATCCACCGCGAGCATTCGCGCCAGTTCATCGCAGCGAGATTCAATGACATGTTCATGCGCGAGCATCGTCGGCGCGGGCTGCGCCTCCCAGGCGCACGTGTAAGCGCCGTCGGTGTGACGCGGAGCGCCGTCACAGATGCCAACTATGGAAGATTCGCGCTTTTGACCGGCAGGGCGCCACAACTTCGATTATTCCTCTTCATGTTGCGCGCTGCGCAGGCCGTGTTCTGCCCCCCCGCTTCGCTTCCAGCGTCGCAAGTCCCGACGAGCCTGAAGAGCTATGGGCAGCAGACGCGCTCCAGCGCCGATGCCCAGTCCTGCGCCTGTCGCCGCGATGACTCCTCCGATGATCGTTAATGGTTCCATACTGTTTTTCTTTCACTTCGCGATAATCCATCGCCGCTTCGGATGTCGCGCGCTATCTATTGGAAGCGCGCGCCGGTGGATCGGGCTTGTAAACATCGCACGCAGCCGGCGCTGCAACCAGAATGGCCGTCGCCCGATGCGCGCGTAATTGAAAAAGGCTATGGAGAGCGCCGCAGCGCCCAGCCCTGACCACAACTCCAGCGGAGCCCCCCACAGCTTCAGGTCGAACAAGTACGGCATCGCGTAGGCGACGAGCGTGGCTATCAGGACAAATTTCCAGTCCGAGATGAGCACGCCGAATCGCGCTACCGGCAAATAGATGTTCGGTCTGATCGGTCTGGGCCGCATGACTATTCCCCGCTTCAATTTCCGAGATCGGTATCTAAATTGACCGCGTTCCCCTGGCTGAAGCTGTAGATGAGCGTCAGAATTCCGCCGATGCTCATACAAACGCCTCCACCAAGCATCTGCCTGCCCCAGGGTTTTTCCATCATGATGTTCACTGCTCCCCATCCAACGCCGGCGACGCCCAGAAGGAACAGCAGGTTACGTCCCCATCTGATGGCTTCTCGCACGCCGCTGCCCAACTGCTGATCGTTACCGCCGAAGATGTTGCCGCCCGGCGTTTGCGCGATCGCCGGAATCGCCGTGATCAATAAAAAGACGACGAGAGCCAATGCCGGCTCGATCACTCGAATAAAAGCAGCGAGGTGAACAAGCAAACTGCCTGCCCGCGCAAAACGCGAGCGTTCAATGAGGTCGCCATCCACTTCGCCAATGCCTGAATGCAGACGAGTCCGTCTCAAGCTCTTCATATGCTCTACTCCCTGATTGTTTTGATTTGTGTTTGATTCGCCCGCTCGTAACCGCAACCCGCAGCGGGCCATTTCGCCCACATTGCAATTCAAACTCTGTGCCACGCATTCGCCCGCGGCGCCGCTGTTGCTGATACGGTCTGTCGAACTACTTGATAACGGAGGACGAATGGAAGGATTTAGACCAGCCGGAGCCGTGGCGATTCTCTTATTGACGCTCGCGCCCGCAGCCGATGCGCAAGACAAGGCGTCGAACGATCATGTGCCGCAAATACTCGCTCGCAGCGAGGCCAAACATATCCGCTCGCGCCAAAACCTGATCAGGATTCTGCGTGATCAGCCGAACTTCTGGATTGAGTTACAGGAGATTGCGAAGCGGCTCAGGACGGAGCCCGCGTGGTTATTGAACGTCATGGCGAGCGAATCGCTGTTCAATCCCGTGGCTCGCAATAGGTTGCCCGGCCAAACGGCTACCGGATTGTTACAGTTCATCGAGGACACGGCGCGGGGTCTGGGAACTAGTACCGAAGCGATCAAACGAATGAGTCCCGTCGAACAATTGCGCTTTGTCGAGAAATACCTTACGCCGTTTCGCGGCCGTCTCAACAGCCTGGCTGACGTTTATTCTGCTGTCTTCCGAGGCTTTGTCGCTGAGGGAGAAGATGCGACTGTAGTCGCGCCTCTTAACAATTCGAATAAAGAGCGGCGTATCTATGCATTGAATAGATGTCTCGATTTCAATGGCGACGGCAAGATCACCAAAGGAGAGCTTGCCGTCGCGGCTTTCAGTATAGGCAGATTCCAACCGGCGTCTCCACATTCAGGCAGGAGCCTCTATCGCAGCCCTACAAATGTCCAAAGGACTGAGACCCGAAAAACTCGCTCAATCTATATGGGCTCGCCGAATCCCCAGGAAAAAGGCACGCAACGCTGAAATTCTAGCTTTACCTGTCAGGAAATGGCCCCACGTTTTGATTTCACGTGTCAAAAATCAAATTGATTATCACACGTATAGTTTATGTCGATTGCCGAAGCCGGCCATTTAACCGGGATCGGTAAAAGGGACAATTTCTCTTCGAGTGTCGAGGATCCGACAACCATCGTCCGATTCTCCGACATTTCTATCTCCTCCGACGAAACGACGATCTGTATAAAGGGTTTATGCGATCGCGAAACGTCGGCCTTCCGACACCCCAATATCTAGTACAAATCGACCCGCATCGATCACCACTAATTGTGCCCGCCCCGCCCAATTCATTTCTCCATTTCAAAATCACTCTTCATCGGCGGCCCCACCAGGCTTTACCGCTCAGATATACGCCTGTGACGGGGTCTCTCTCTATTCGACCATCATCGATTGCGCATGCGCAGCGTGGCACGTCGCTTGTAAAGCCTCTCAATCAAGTATTCGCAATTTTTACTCAAGGAGAACCATACGAGATGAACGATGCCGGAGTGCTGATAAAAGACTATCTGGGAGATTTCGTCGCCGACCACGTCGATCTGAGCGACGGCAGAGTGGCGCTCAAAGTCTCGGCGAGAGAAATGGAGATACTGGGCGAGTCGCTGGTTAAAGACGTGATCGGCTGGGCGATGGAATCCAAGCGCTCACCCTGACCTGAATACGGCAATTACGACGCCGATTTTCTGGCCGGCCTCAGTTACGGGCAGCGGGGCGCAGGCGAAGATGACGCATTGGTCAGATTCACGTCCAGCGACGTCCAGGCGCTCGGCCAGTTCTTCATATTGGGAATGCTCAAGTGGGTGCAGAGCGTGCAAATCGCGCGTCGCCGCGCCTGCCGGCTCAGAGAAGCAATTCTGGCGAAGATGGGTGATGAGTTGGAGTACGCCGATGCGTGACAACGCTCAGAAGACTGATCAGACTGTGAGCGGCGGCGACGACGCGACGGCGCAAGCCCTCGCTGAAATCCGCACCGCGACAACTACTCCGTCGCCTGTCGCGAGCGCCTCCCCGACGCCAGGGACAACCGGAACGATCAATGCGCCGGCGGCGCCGATCACAGTACCCATAGAAGGTGTTGGCGACACTGTTTCCTCGCCCGCGACGGAAGCGGCCATAGGACAACAGGGCGGCGCATACCAAACACAAGCGGGCGCGGCTGCGAAATCAGGCGGCATTATTTCCGAACGCAATCCCGAGCGCTCGATCCGCTGCGCTCCCACGCCTGTCGCCGCGTCAACGCGTCAATTGTCAGAGGCGCCTCCGAAGCAGCCAATAGATACAGTGGCGCCGGTTCTCAAACGGGCCGAGGCCGGCGATGTCGTACTGCCTCCGTTCGGCGCGATGCTGCCGATCAGGACGATGGGCGCGCTCTATACACTGCGGCCCGGTATCGCGCGATTTGAACTAACGCGCGACGTGCGCGGACAGGGCTGGCAGATGCGAAAGGGCACGACGCTCATCGGCCAGCAACAGGGCGGCGAATATGACCGGGCTTATGTCTCGCTCGTGGGATTCATCGATCCGGAATCAAAGCGATTTGTGAAAGTGAATGGCGAAGTACTGGGAGCGGACGGCGCTCCAGGATTAAAGGGCAAGCGAAGACAGATCAGCAGCCGATGGTCGCGCGTTCTCGGGCGCCTGGCGACCGCCGCTGTTCCTCTGGGACAGGCCGCTCTCTCACGCGGGAATTCCACGACCGTCGTCATCCCCGGCGCGGTCGCGCCTGAACTGACTCCGAGTGTGGCCAGCCGCCGCGAGTTTGTCGAAGTGTCCGCCGGAGCGCCGGCGTTTGTGATGATCACCGATCTGCCGAAGGAGGCTAAAGGAATAGAAGCCGATTCATTGGCTGAAAGGAACGGAGAAACGCTCAAGGATGAAGAGCTGGCTGAGCTTCTATCGTCGGATTCGCCGGAGAAGATTCGCGCTGCAATGCCTCGTATGACGCCGGAACTGCGGCGAATCGCTGAAGCCGTGTTGAAGGAGCAGGGCCGATGATTCAGAAAAACCTCTCCATACCGAGCACAAATCCGCGTGAAGTCATTGAATACCATGGCGTCGATGCGCTCGTGGATTTGCTAGCCAATGCAGGCTACATCATCCAGCGCCGCGCGCTCACAGATCTGGCGCACGCGCTTCGTAGCCGCAAGCCGCTGCTCATCGAGGGGCCGCGCGGCGGCGGCAAGACGGCATTGGCTGAATCTCTGGCGCAAGCCTGCAACCTGACGAGCTTCTACCTGCAAGGCATGGACGATCTGACCATTGCCGATGTGCTTTATTCATGGGATCGCGAAGCGCAGACGCAGATGGTCAGGCAGGAACTGGCCGCTGGAACCTCGCTCAAAGAAGCTCAGGCGAAACAGTTTTCGCGCGAATACCTGATTCTTGGTGAGGCTCTCGCGGCCTTTGAATATGCAGACAGGTACGCCGATCCGCCGGTGTTGATTCTTGACGAAGCTGACAAGCTTGCGGAAAAAATCGAGGACATGTTGCTGCAACTGCTCGGCCGGGGCTTCGCCCACGTGCCGCGCTTCGGGAACATCGGCGTTAGTGGCCGATCCAGATGGCCGATAGTGATCCTGCTCTCGAACGATATTCGCCACGATCTGTCTTCTCCACTGCGGTCGAGATGCATCTTCACATGGCTTGAACCACCAACGCCGCGCGAGGAAGTGCGAATTCTGCATGCGCGCGCGCCGATGGCTTCACCCGATCTGGTAGGTAGCGTGACAAGACTCATCAACTGCATCCGGCGCGATATGCCGGCAGTGCGCGACAAGCCTGGACTGCGCGAATCGATAGATCTGATCGAGGCGCTGGTGAGAGACGGCGTCGGAGAGCTTACAGCGGAAGTGATCGATCAATACCTGTGTTTCCTGGGCAAGCGGCATAAGGAATTGCTCAATCTGCGCCAGGGACTGGCAAGACTGGAGACAACAGCTCATAGAAATGATGACGAGATCGATGAATGGGTGGATTGGGCTTTTGCGAATGCCTCTAACGGAACCATAGAGCCATGACCATACAATATTCAAATCTGTCATCACTATTGATCGCCGGACCAGCAGCGCTCGTCGTCCTGGCGACTCTTATCACAGGCTATTTCAAGTCTCGCGCAATCGATCCGCGCGTGACGATGGAATTCAACGAAGCAGCGAACCTTAAACAAACATCCGTCAGACAAACTGCCATCGCCTCGACGATTGACGGCGAGGTGGCGCGCACGGCGGAGCGCACCGGCGAAGCGACGGCGCTGGCTCTCTCTGCCGGCGTCTATGCCGCGAGCGAACAGATCAGAGGACGCGCACCGCGTGACGCTGGAAACCTGCTCTCCGGTCTCGCCTCGCGGAATTTGCTTCCGCCGGAGCTTGCGCTCACACAGGTTGAGGGAAATCTTGTTTCCACATACGGCGCCGTCTGGCTGCGTTATCGTCCCGAGCCTCTCGGCGTTGAGATTGTCTCCGTTGGCCATAAACCTGAGGACGGTCCCGCCCTGATTGTGCGTATCCCCGATGAGTTTTCTGACAAGGGCGAAGCCAGACTCTTCATCGCCGGTTCTTTGAGCGATGTGTAGATACCTGCGCCTTTCGCG
>DASUFM010000226.1:0-4045 GCA_036274535.1 Blastocatellia bacterium | reverse complement strand
CGATCATCTCGCGCATCAAGGTCATGTCGGAACTGGACATCGCCGAGCGCCGCGTCCCTCAGGACGGGCGTTTCCGCATGCGCATCAAGGGCCGCCGCGTGGACTTCCGCGTCTCGATCATGCCTTCGATCCATGGCGAAGACGCGGTGATCCGCATCCTCGACAAGGAACAGATCAACGAAGCGTTCAAGGATCTTAAACTCGAGGTCGTCGGATTCGACCCGGTCCTGCTGGCCAGGTTTCGCCGTTTCATTCGGGAGCCTTACGGAATGGTGCTGGTCACCGGGCCAACGGGCTCCGGTAAGACGACCACCCTGTACGCCGCGCTGAACGAAATCCGCAACGACGAGGACAAGATCATCACCATCGAAGACCCGGTCGAATACCAGTTGCGCGGCGTCGCCCAGATACAGGTCAACGAGAAGAAGGGATTGACGTTCGCACGCGGGCTGCGCAGCATCCTGCGCCACGACCCCGACAAGATCATGGTCGGCGAAATCCGCGACCAGGAGACCGCGCAGATCGCCATCAACTCCGCGCTCACCGGCCACCTGGTTTTCACCACCGTTCACGCCAATAACGTCATTGACGTCATCGGACGCTTTATAAATATGGGCGTCGAGCCTTATAATTTCGTTTCGTCCCTCAACTGCGTCCTGGCGCAGAGGCTGGTTCGCCTGCTTTGCCCACGCTGCAGGAAGCAATATCAGCCGACCGAAGCCGAATTGATCGAATCAGGTCTGGCCCCGACGACATTCCGCGATCGTTCCTTTTACGCCACGGTCGGTTGCGAAATATGCAATCACACTGGCTATCGCGGGCGCACGGCGATCCACGAATTGCTGGACATGTCCGACAGCATCCGCGAGGCGATCATCGACCGTAAACCCGGCTCGGAAGTGCGCCGCCTGGCGACCGCCGAAGGGTTGGGGACATTGCGCCAGTCCGCGCTGCGGCTGGTCTTCGGAGGGCAGACGACGCTGCACGAAATCAATCGCGTGACGTTCGTCGAAGAGCTTGAGTAATTGTTACGGGGCAGGCAGGCAATGGCGCCTGCGCTCCCAGAAATAAGGTAATAGAGAGGGTCATCACCATGAACATCAATAGATCCATTGGAACCTCTGGCCGCAGTTTCCTGGCCGTCTTTCTGTCGCTGCTCCTGATGCTGCCCGGCGCGGCTATGGCCGACGGAAAAAACGGGAAGAAGAATTTCAAGGAAGGGCTCAAATACGAGCAACTGCAGCAATGGGATATAGCCGCGCAGAAATTCGCCCTGGCCCTCCAGGCCGAGCCGAACAATCCCGAATACAAGGTCCATTATCTGCAGGCGCTTTCCCGCGCATCGCTGATGTACATCACTCGTGGTGACGCGCTGGCCGAACAGAACGATTACCAGGGCGCTTATGTCGCGTACCGCCAGGCCTTCAGTCTCGACCCTGGCAACGAAATCTCGAAGTTCAAGATGGAGCGGATGCTCGAACTTCAAAAGGCGCAAGCCAGCGGGGCCGCCGAGCAGGTCAAATACAACACCAGGACCGGCGCCGTTCAACCTGTCAACAGGGAAATCCAACTGGCTAACAAGCGCCGCGCCAGGGGAGACATCGCGGACAACATCAAATTCGCAGGCACTCCGTTCAAACAGGCGATCAAATCGCTCTCCGACCCGCTTAATCTGAACGTCGTCTTCGACGACTCGGTCAGAAACGATCCGGTTACCGTGGACCTCAAGGAGGTGACCGTGGCCACGGCGCTCGACATCGTCCTGATGCAGAAGAAATGCGCATTCGAGCAGGTCGACCGCCGCACCATCTTCATCTACCCCGACAACACGGCCAACCGCCCGCGCTTTGAAAAGCTTCTGATCAAGACCTTCTATCTGAACAACATCAGCGCGCAGACGGTGAAGAACGTGCTGGCCCAGATGCTTCCCGCGGGGCGTCAGGCCGCGACCGTGGATACGCTCGGCGGCGCCTCCGGCGCCTCCACCGGCAGCAACGTCCTGATCGTCAAGGCGACGCCGGCCGAGTTGCAGCTGGTCCAGGACCTGATCGTCAACATCGACAAGAACAAGAACGAAGTAGTGCTCGACATCGAAATCTATGAGGTGTCGAACGACAGCCTGGTTCAGATCGGAAATCAGTTCGTGACGTCGCCGGTGCAGATACCCAGCACCGTCACTGACGCTGATGGCAATGTGACCACTGTCACGACCACGTCGCCTTCACTTTCGAATCTCGGGGGATTCGGACTGGGCAGGCTCGCTCAAGTGGCGGGCGACACTGTGGTCGGTGGCAACCTCTTTTCGCCTTTCCTCGGCGGAGTCGGGACGCTGTTCGGCTTTCCGCCGTCGCAGCTCAGTCTGCTGCAATCCAAGGGTAAATCGAAGCTTCTGCATAAGACCCAGATACACGTGCTCGACGGCGGCGAGAACGAGACCAAGGTCGGGCGCAGCGTGCCGGTCAGACTCGGCACCAGTTACCCGGGGAGCGGATACGGTGGCTTTGGCGGCCTGAACGGCCTGGGCGGCCTCAATAACAATGGCGTCAATGGGAATAACGGCCTCGGCCAGAACATAGGAAACGCGCTGGCGACCCTCGGCGGTCTTGGCGGGTTCGGTGGTTATGGTGGTTTTGACAGCATTCAATATCGGGACGTCGGCCTGGTGATCAAGGCGAAGCCGCAGATCACCAACGAAGGTTACGTCGAGATCAAGATGAACTTCGAGAGTTCGGAAGTTCAGGCTTCCGGCGCCGACGTCCAGAACCTGACTCCGACGTTCACGCAGAGATCGCTGAACACGGTGGCCAGAATTCAGGACGGCGTGACGGCGGTCGTCGCCGGCGTCAATCAGGATACCAAAGGCAGTTCGCGCTCCGGGCTGCCGGTCATCGGAATGCTGCCGCTCGTCGGCAGACTTTTTGCGACTCCGCGCCAGGAATCCCGACAGACCGACGTGATCATTACCGTGACTCCGCATATCGTCCGCTCCGCGGGCATCACCGCGGACGATTATCTGGCGCACATCGGGCCGCCGGCGCAGGGCGGCATGAACCAGAGCATCGAGGACGTGATCAATCGCGCCCAAATCGCAGAAGAGGAGGAACAGCGTCTGATCGCCCAGCAGCAGGCGCCGAGCCAGCAGCTCGCCCCGGTCGCCGGCGCTCCGGCTCAGAATACGCAAACCGCGAATTTCAACAACCAGCAGCGCCCGAACGTTACGCAGCCGGCCGGCTATAACAGCCAGCCAGTTCCTGGCGCGACGGTTCAACCCGCCAGCAATACTAATGCGCCCAACAATAGCGCGTCCTTTACGGGAAGCGGCGTCGGCCTGACACCGCCGCCTTCGCCGGAAAAGACGGCCGATTCGAGTTTGAACCGGCCAGGCGCCCTGGAACCGGCGTCCGCGTCGGCGCGCTCTGAAATCGTCGATCGCGCAGTCTCCAAAATTCTGGCCGAAGGGAAGTCCGAAGCAAACTCGACAGTGAATTTCAGCCTTTCGGCGAAGTCCATCAAGGAGCGTGTCGGAAAATCCTTCACGGTCACGATAGACGTCAGCGGAGAGCGACAGATGAGCGGCGCGGACATCGCGCTCAAATACGACGCTTCGATGCTGCAGGTGAAATCGGTGCGTGATGGCGGGTTGTTCGGCCAACAGCCTGACTTCAGCTACGACAAAAAACAGAAGGGCGTCCTGACCGTAAGCGTCAAACATCCTTATGACGCCCCGACGGCGACCAGGGGCCGCCTCGTCATGGTGGAATTCTCCGCGATCGGTGAAGGCCAGTCGGAGATCGCTCTCAGCGGCGATCAAACCAGAGCCAGGGTCGGGGCCGCGCAAATCCCCGTCGCCGGCTCCGCCGTTCAGGTCGTCATCGGCGGCCGTGATTCGGCCCAGAGTTCGACTGAGAAATAATCTGATTGCGGATTGTGGATTGCGGATTGCGGATTGCGGATTGCGGATTGATAGTTATCAAGTGATTTGGTGAAGATAATGACACCGATCAAGAGTGAAAATCGAAATCATATTGCGCCTTGCGAAAATCAA
>DASUFM010000225.1:0-12159 GCA_036274535.1 Blastocatellia bacterium | reverse complement strand
CCACGGAGGCACAGAGACACAGAGAGAGAAATGGAATGGGCGCAACGCCGCGTTTTCTTTAGATCTTTCTCTGTCTCTCTTTTCTCTGTGTCTCTGTGTCTCCGTGGCTAATCCTATTCATGCATTTGAAAACGGCTGTAGTTCTACTGTTTAACAAACTTCAGCGAGACCGAATTGATGCAGTAGCGCAAGCCGGTCGGCGCCGGCCCGTCATCGAAGACGTGGCCCAGATGCGCGCCACAGCGGCTGCATATTACTTCGGTGCGGCGCATGCCGTAACTGTTATCAGTTTCAGTCTCGACGTTCTCTTTCGCCAGCGGCTGCCAGAAACTGGGCCAGCCCGTGCCAGAATCGAACTTGGTCTTCGAACTGAACAGTTCCTGCGCGCAACCGGCGCAAACGTAGACGCCTTTCTCGTGGTTATTCCAGTATTCGCCGGTGAAGGCGCGCTCGGTTCCCTTCTTGCGCATGACCTGATATTGCATGGGCGTCAGTATCTTCGCCCATTCCTCATCGGTCTTGACGAGCTTTTCTATCTTCTTAGACTCCATCTTCTTTCCATCTTTCCCGTTTGGCGTTTTAGCTTTCAGTGGTTTTTCGGGAGACTGCGCGAGACAGAACGCGCCGAGAAACAGACATCCAGCCAAAATAGCGACAGCATTTTTCATCATTCAGCCCTCCTGAAACGTTAAACTTGAATACTCCCACGGTAATTTAGGATTTTTCCCACTCTTTTCGCAACCGGCGCGCCCCAAAATTTCCACGCATACAAAACGGGCAGCCACAAGGCTTCTTGCCATGCGCGCCCGGATAGTATCGCCAACCTACCACTTGGGGGAGAATTCTTGTCCGATGAATTTCCGTCTTCTCGATGCGCCTGGGAATAATGATTTCATATCCTTCCCGGTTTCCGCCTTCGGATATCAAGGCCGCGGCTTCGGCGGCGGTCATTTGCTGGTGTGACTGATTGTAATGTCCAACCCAGACAATTTCTTCGTCAGGAATGCGAAAATACACGCCCGCTATCGTTCCGCCCCCCCAACGCTTTAGCTCGCGCAGCCATTGATGTGAAACGAAAAAATTTCGAGTAACGGGCATGGCGTATACGCCATGCGGGTGTTCAGCCCGCTTCCTGAACCGCGAAATGCCGTTGCGAAGAATCGCTTTTATGTTTTTCTCCCGCGTGAGATGTACAAACATTGGCATAATTAGCGCCTTGAGGCGACGGGTCAGTACCGCGAGCGGTAGCGAGCGGCTTTTAGCGAAGATTCCGCTCGCGGTACTGATTCATGACCGGGTTCCGCTCGCCGCCAGGTGTTTTTCGTAGGCCTTCGTTTCAAGGATGTTTTCGATCTCTTCAATGATTTGTTCGACCTCTTCCTGAGTGTTGAAGAAATGCGGCCCGATACGTATGCCCGCGCCGGGACGATAATCTACCAGAGCGTCGCGCGCCGACAATTCGCGGACCACCTCGCCCGCGTACGGAGCGTCGATGATAACCGAACCGCCTCGCTTCGATGAATCCCGCGGCGAATTGACGCGCCAGCCTCGTTCGTCCGCCAACTCGATCAGACGTTCGGTCATACGGATCGATTTAGCGCGAATGCGTTCGACTCCGACCTCATTGATGAGGTCATAACCGCTTTCGGCCGCGTACAAAGCAGGGATCGCCGGCGAACCGTGCAGGAAGCGATGAATATCGCTCGCATAATCGATCTCGCCAGGCTCGAACGCGAAGGGCGAGCGATGAGCCATCCAGCCGGTGACTTTCGGTTCGAGTTTGTCGCGCAACTCAGGCCGCACGTAAAGGTAGCCCGCCCCCGGCCCGCCGCAGAGCCATTTGACCGATCCGCCCGTCGCGAAATCGACATCAAACTCCTTGACGCTGAACGGGACTGTTCCGGCCGATTGATAAGCGTCGAGCACGACCAGCGCGCCGACGCGATGCGCTTTCTCGACGATGGCCTTGACATCCTGAATGTAAGCGCTCTTGAAAAGCACGTGCGAGATCGGGACGAGCAGCGTTTTCTCGTCAATCGCATCGACCATTCGCTGTGTGTCAATCGTGATTCCGTCGTCGCTCGGAACCTCGACGATCCGGGCTCCGGTCGCCCGGGCGTGGGCTTCGTAAACGTACATAACTGACGGAAAGTTCATCGCCTCGTAAACGATCTTGTTGCGCTTTTGCGAAAGATCGAAGCAGGAAACGATGATCGACTGGCAGACCGAGACGTTCTGATGCATCGCCACCGAGCCCGGGTCGGCGCCGATGATCCGCGCTATTTTGTCGCCTACGGAGACAGGCATCTCCCACCAGCCTTCTTCCCAGGCGCGAATCCCTCGCGTCGCCCACAAATCGGCGTAATCGCGCAGCCGGTCGTAAACGCGTTCAGGCATCGCGCCGAGCGAATGATTGATCAGGTAAAGAGTCTTTTCGAGAATTGGAAATTGCGAGCGGTAAGCAAGAAGTTCGTCCATGGAAGCCTCAATTTCTACAGTAGATTTCGGGATAACGAGTTGTAGGTCATTGGAACACAAAAAGCGCAAAAACAACGCAAAAAGCGCAAAGAAATATTATTGATAGTTTTGCGCTTTTTGCGTTTCTTCTTCTGCGCTTTTTGTGTTCTACCGCATCACTCGCAGTCTGCTCTATTTAACAGGCGCTTCAGCCTCTTCCAGACACTCGAAGAAGCGATCAATGTCTTCAAAATCAGGGATGACATGTCTGGCGCCGGCCTCGCGCAGCGTTTCGGCTCTCGCGCCGCCGGCTACGCCTATGAAAGCCAGTCCGAGCCGCGCCGCCGTTTTGACATCCCAGACGCCGTCGCCCACCGAAACGATGCGATCGAACGCCGCGCGGTAATGATCCCGGGAACGCGAAATGGCCGCGCCGACGATCGCTTCGCGGTCTATTCCGTCTTCGGCAAAGCCTCCTGGAACGCCATGATAATTGATGCTCGCGGCGCGCAGTTTCATTTCGGCGGAAGGCTGCCAGCATCCGGTGGCGAGCGCTTTCGACCAGCCGCGACTCTCCACAAGTTTGTTGAAGGTCTCGGCGGCGCGGGGAATCTCCGTGAAATGCGACCGGTCCATCTGATGATGCTCTTCCAGCAGATCGACAAACCGTCGTTTGATCGCGCCTGATTCGTGGTCGTGCGGGTCTCGCCCGAAATAATACTGGAACAGGTGCTGCGTGATGCCCGAATCGCTGACGTGCGGGCAATCAGCCCAATGATCGACAAGGACCTCCAGGCCATGCGTGTCGGCGAAAGCGCGCGTGAAGCAGATTTCGTCTACGCGAATGGTCTGCGTCAGAGTTCCGTCAATATCGAAGATTACAAGTTTCATTTATATCTCAGGTCTCAGTCAGGAGCGATCTGGCCGCCCACAACTCCGGAAAGAATTTCTTGTCGAGCGTCATTTTCAGATATGAAGCGCCGCCGCTGCCGCCGGTGCCCATTTTGACGCCGATCGTCCGCTCTACCATCTGGATGTGGCGCAAACGCCAGCCGACGATCAGTTCGTCGAATTCGGTCAGCCGCTCGCAGACGTCAATCCAGTCACGATGGCCGCGCTCGTCGCGGTAGACGGCCAGAATGGCTTCGGCGCGCGCCTGGAACAGTTCCTCATCCGTCGCGTCGGGGCGCGGCTCGGGCGACAGATTGAGCGCCGCCATGGCGTCAAAGAATACGTCGCGCAGCGAAGGCTCACGCAAGCGCCGTTCGAGTTTGGCGCGCAATTCCGGCGTCGGCTCGTGATAACGCAGCATCTTTTCATCTTTCAAGCCGCACAGGAATTCTATCTCACGAAACTGCTCCGATTGAAAACCGCTCGCCGGGCGCAGCCGTCCGCGAAAAGCCAGGAAATGCGTCGGCAGCATTGTCTCCAGGATCGTGAATTGTTCAACCAGCACGCGCGCGATCTCCGTGCAGCGACGCAACAGCCGCGCCGCTTCGTAAATTTCATCGCGCGCCCCCGGGTTCGTCGCCGCGTCGCGCATATCAGCGATCACCGCGTCGAGTTCGTGCAACAACTGCTTGAACCACAATTCGTAGGTCTGGTGTATGACGATGAACAGCATCTCGTCATGATGCTCCGGCTGCGATTGCGGATGTTGAAGACCGATCAACTCCGGCACGCGCAGATACGCGCTATAGGTCAACTGGTCAGAAGTCGGCGTGATCGTAGGTTGCGAATTCATAGTTCTATATTTCAACTTTAGTCTCTAATCCGGGGGAAGGGGAACCTTGAGCGCGCTGACGCTCTGAAGTACGATGCGTACTTTAGCAGAAAAAATCCGAGAGCAACTATGTCAAAAGCTATTTCAGTCGATCGAATCAGCAAGAGTTACGGCGATTTTGTGGCGGTCAACGACCTTTTCATGGAGGTTAAAACCGGGAGCATCTTCGGCCTGCTGGGGCCGAACGGGGCCGGAAAATCGACTACGATCCGAATGCTCGTTAACATTACCATACCCGATTCCGGCCGGATCGCGCTCTTCGGCCAGCCGATGAACGCGAAATTGCAGGAGCGCGTGGGCTATCTGCCCGAAGACCGTGGCCTCTATAAAAAGATGAAGGTCGGCGAACAGCTCGCGTTCTTCGCGGAATTAAAAGGCGTTCGGCGCCAGGAAGCCCATACTAGAATCGATGCCTGGCTCAAACGCATAGAGATGGCCGAATGGAAGAACAAGAAATGGGAAGAGTTGTCGAAAGGCATGCAGCAGAAAGTCCAGTTCGTCTCCACCATCCTCCATTCGCCGGACCTGGTCATTTTGGACGAGCCCTTCTCCGGTCTCGATCCGATCAGCGCAGGGCTGCTCAAAGAGATCGTCCAGGAATTGAAGGAAAACAATAAGACAATCATCTTCTCGACTCACCTCATGGAACAGGCCGAGGAGCTTTGCGACGAAATCTGCCTGATCAACCAGGGCCGCCAGGTCCTCGGCGGCTCGGTGCGCGAAATCAAACGCGGCTTCGGGTGGCGATATGTCGCGATCGACGGAGAAGATTTCGAACCGGCGCTCAAAAATAGCCCGCTGGTCAAAGAGTTCACGCACAATCGGCATCATACTGAGGTCATCCTGCAAGACGGCGCCGACCCGCAGGCGCTGCTGCGGCAATTAGTAGACGACGGCGCGCGCCTCAGCAAGTTCGAACTGGTCGCGCCCTCACTCAATGAAATCTTTATAGAAAGTGTGAATAGAGCGAATGAGGAATAGTAGTGGTTAGTGGCTGGTGGTTGGTGGCGGATTATCAGCCACCAGGCGCCAGGCGCCAGGCGCCAAAGCATGAAACGCAAATCCAAAAAAGAGCTGGTTCTGGACATATACGACAACGAAGCGATGGGTGAAGTCACCGCCCGCGAGATCGCCATCATCAACCAGGCTCTGATAGAGGAGTACGGCGAGGGCGGCGCGATGACGCCCGCCGAGATCGCCCGCATCCTTCACGACGAGGATTTGCCCGTACGATTCGATCAGGTCTTCAGGATGATGACGACCACCGAAAAGTACGAGAACGCCTTCGCGCACTTTCTGAATAACGACAGCCTCGCGGAAGCGGAGAAATCCATTCGAGGGATCGACGAGTTGTATCGGAAATATAAACAGGCGAACGACAAGGCCGGCGTGCGCTTCTCGTTCGAAGCGGCCCGTACCGCCAGGCAGAACGCGGTCGAGCTTTCGCAATTGTCCCACCTGTCCACGGCGGAGCGGCGGGAATACGCCGAGATCGCCGAGTGGTTCGCCGTCTGGCTGCAAACGCCCGATCTCTTCACCGAATGGCTCAGGCTCAGAAAAGCTTCGCCTGAATTCAAAAAGCTGTTCGGCATAAGATAGCCACAGAGACACAGAGGCACAGAGTTTTTTTACTCTACAATGCTAGACGGATATGCAAATGGGCGTCATAACCATAATCGGGATCATTTCTTTCTGCGTTTTCATGGCTGGAATGTTTCTGGCAAATATGTTCTTGATGACGATGATCGGGGAAATTAACCGCAAGCGACAAGAAGGAAATCTTATTTCTTACTTTGGCTTTGCATTCCCAAAAATGCTGCGGATTTTCAGTGAATACCGCAGTTCATATCCTGATGGGAAGCTGCACATCTACAGTTTAGCCGCATTTGCCATTGCAATGATCGCTTTAATCAGCGTGGGGATATGCATCGGCGTTATTGGGTGAAGGCAAAGGGGAAAGGCGTTTTTTCCACTTGTCTTTTTCTCTCTGTGTCTCCGTGACTCTGTGGCTATGTTATATCCGCTCTATGGCCATGTCATTCAAATTCGCCTCATTCAGAACGTACACTCGCGCGTAACCTTCAGACCGCAATCTCCTGATCGCCCACTCGAACTGCGCGGCGTGCGAAATTATCACATCTTCATCCACGACGCGTCCGGGGCGCCCGCGATTGTTCTCCAGGCACTTCTCCAACGGGACATCGAACACTATGGCCACCGACGGGAGGCCGTTATCGGCCGCTATTCGCAGCAAACGGCGACGCGCCTGTGTCTCCAGGTTCGTGGCATCGATCACCGACAGCCGCCGCGCCGCGAGTCTGGCGCGCGCGACGTGATGCAACAGGCCGAACGCGGCCCCGTTAACGCTCTGATCGCTTTCGTCGTCGCAGACCATCGCGCGACACCGATCGGAAGAGATGATCTCGGTCTGTTTGAAATGGCGGGCCGCAAACGTTGATTTGCCGGCGCCTGACGGGCCGATGAGGATGACTAATGACGGGTCTGGAATCTGAAGCGACAACAAGTCCGAGGAATCCGGGAGAGCGGAATCAAAACCATATTTCATAGGTAATATTTCATATGAGATATGAAATATACGGCGATCACGCGGCGAATATTAGTTATTTACGCGCGGCTGCGCTGCTCACTTCCACGCTCTTCGAGTCGGCGTCGGCCATCGCCCTTTCGACTTCACCGATGGTCTTGCTCGGAGGATTGAATCCCGGGTAGCTGATGCGCTGATGATAGATGTTGATCAGCGTGTTGATGAGACTTTCGCGGATCGTCGTCAGTTCGCGCATGGTGACCGTGCTTTCGTCGAGTTGGCCGTCGGCGACCACGGTGTCGACGATCTTTTTGACTATTGCGCGGATGTTTTCCGGAGTATGCTCTTCGAGCGAGCGGACCGAGGCTTCGGCGCCGTCGGCGAGCATCAGGATAACGGCCTCCTTGGACTGCGGCTTCGGCCCCGGGTAGCGGAAATCGTCAATATTGACGTGGCCGCCGCGCGCTTCGGCCTGCGCTTTGGCCTTGTGATAGAAATACGCCAGCACGCGCGTGCCGTGATGCTGCGGGATGAAATCCATGATCTGCGGCGGCAGGTCTGCTTCAGCCGCCATTTGAATCCCGCGCCGCACATGGCCGGTGATGACGCGCACGCTGTCGAGCGGCGACACCTTGTCATGCGGGTTCGGCCCGCCCTTCTGATTTTCGATGTACATATTCGGCGCGGCCAGTTTGCCTATGTCGTGATAAAGAGCGGCCGTGCGAGCCAGCAGCGCGTTCGCGCCGATTGATTTGGCGGCCTCTTCGGCCAACACTCCGACCATAAACGAATGATAGCTGGTTCCGGGGGTCCTGATCGCCAGCTGGCGCAGCAGCGGGTTGTCGGCGTTGGACAGTTCCAGCAATTTCAAATCCGTCAGGATGTCGAAGGCCGATTCGTAAATCGGGATCGCCAGGCTCGCGACGGCCGCCATCAGCGCGGCCCCGACCACTCCGAACCCGATTCCGCCCAGTATGGCCTTCCAGTTCAACTCGTTATTGGCGATCAGGATGGCCGCGACGCCCATCAGCGCGTTGGCGCCGGCCACCGCCGCGCTCGCAACGGTCACGGCGTTGCGCGTGCGGTAACGCTGCACGCTGTATATCGCGACCACCGACCCGGCGAGCGCAAAGGCCGAGATCGCCAGGTCGTGCGGCGAAATGAATCCGACCAGCAATGAACTCATCAACGCGGTGACCAGCGCGACCTGCGACCCAATAAGCAGTGACAGCGCCAGGGCGCAGGCGGCGAAAGGGATCGCGAACTGAAGCTGGAAAAAACCGCCGTAACCGTCGGTCTCAGGCCGCGTGCTCAACACCGACGCGCCGAACATCCCGACGCGCGCCAGAAAAGTCTGAAACATCAGCGCCGACGCCGCGACCCAGAAAGCCGTGCGCGGCCCCAGACGCGACGACTGGCTGGTTGCAGCCGATTTATAAATGGCGAAGAACATTATCCCAACAAGGGCCAGCAACCCTGTCAGACGCCCCGGCTTTCGCTGCGCAAGCTGGTATTGCCGCACTCTTTCGATCAACGGCAGCTTTTCAGCGGTCACAGTTTCGCCCGCGTGCAACATCACCGGATTGCGCCTGATTTCTTCGGCCAGATCGTCGCCGTCCACGTCGTCTTTCACGATCAATTCCACAGGCGCGACCAGGTCGTGTCTGGCGACGTCGCCCACGCGGTAGCTCGGCAGTATTGAAATTGGGAAATTCGAAACGAGGAGCGCCGTCAGAACCGACAGAAGGGAGATAAGTATAAAGAAGCGAATCCTCTTAGGGATGCGATGAAATTGTGTGGTAAATCGCCGTTCCGCTCTCTGCGGTAATTGTCCGAGGCGCGTAAACCACGACAGTTGTCTTTTTTTACTCATGGCGTTTATGGCGCTTACCGCCAGGTGCATCGGGAACGCTACAAGGCGGGGGCGGCGCCACACTCAGCAGGCAAATTATAGCACAGCGTCTGTTCTGGCAATCAATGGATGGATTGGGAGATGGTTTTCGGCTTCCCATAATCGGCTCTTTCTTCAGCCGGGCTCAGATTTTGAGCTTATTTATTACTTACTTTCATCAATCCTGTTTGGCGATCGCCGCTCCGCCATGGCCGAATACAGCATCGAACCCGCGGTGTAGACCACAACCGCCACAACCAGCCACATCACGTATTTTAGATTGAGCTCTTTGACGATGTAAGCGGCAATCAGCACGGCGGGAACGCCGCCCAGCGCCAGCCCCAGAGCGGCTCGCAGATTATAACTTCCCTTGCGAATGAATTGCGCGCTGCCCACCGGCATCAGGAAAGCGCACGAACCCATCATAATCGGAAACGCGGCCTTCGGACTCATGCCGAGCAGGCTGATCATAACCAGGCAAGGCGCATACAGACCTATGCCCAGCGACATCAACATGCCCAGAACAAAATTGCCTATGACCCCGATCCAGAGTTTGTTTCCATGCAGGCCCAGATCAAAACCGCCCTCCACTTGCTTGCCGAAAATCTTCATCAGCATGAAGACGGCCGCGACAAGCAACGCGACGCCCATGCCGATCTGAACGGCGCGCCGCGGCAATTTAGAGGTGACGCCCGCGCCCAGCCACATTCCCAGTACCGAAGCCGCGATCAACAGAATCAAGGTCGTCATCTCGACTTCGACGATTGCGATGTAAATGAACGCCTGCGTGATTGTCGGCAGTGTATGGCCTACGTTGAGCGTGCCGGGAATGACTTCATCCTTGACCAGTTTTAAGGACCTGAAAAAAGACGTGGTGGTGGCGAATGAACCGATGCCCAGCGTGTCGAAGAAATTCGCAACGAAGCCGATGCCCGCGCGGATCGGATCCGGAGCGACAGGTTCATTGACGCGCGCGCGCCGGATGGCGGAAAGCCAGGTGATCAAGTAGAAGGCGGCGAAGCCGCCAAGCGCGATAAAGAGCCCGGTTTTGGGATTTAGCATGCGCGTATGCTATGCATATCGGCTGAAAATGCAAGCGCGCGGATGTAATCTTCAAGCCGGCATGGAGCCATGCCGCGCTAACCGTAATTCAAGGTATCGCTTCACGTCGGGCCATTCGCCGGCAAGTATGCTGTAGAAAACCGTGTCGCGCACGGAACCGTCGCGACGCGGCGCATGATGCCTGACGACGCCGTCTTTTTTCGCGCCCAAGGCCTCAATCGCCCGCTGGGAGGCCAGATTAAAATTATCCGTCCGCAGGCCGACCACCTTGCAACCCAGGGCGTCGAAGGCATGACCCAGCAACAACAGCTTGCAGGTCGTGTTCACATGGCTGCGCTGCCAGCGTTTGGCATACCACGTATAACCGATCTCGACGCGATCGATCGCAGGCGCGATGTCGTGGTAGCTTGTGCTCCCTATGACCCGGCCGGTAGTCAACTCGCGCACCGCCCACGGCAGTCTGTGCCCCTCCTGCCAGCCGGTGAGCGCCGTGCGAATATAAGCCGCCGTCCGGTCCGGCTCGGGAACAGCCGTAAACCAGAGTTCCCAAAGTTTACCGTCGGCTGCGGCGGCGATCAGGTCATCGTGATGCTCGTGGGCGAGCGGCTCCAGCCGAACGCCAAATCCCTCGAGAGTGATTGGATTAATCGTGATCATTCCGTCGTCCTCAATCGCGCAGAGTTTGCAAATCAGAGGTAGCGCGTCCGCAGAATCGCCAGGTGATGCAGTTCATGCCCGGCGATGATATAAGCAAGGGCGCGCACGCTGATTTCGTTGTTATTCGAGACGCCGCGCCGCAAAGACGCGTCGCCGCCCAGGCTCCTGAACAGATAGACGTTCGACTTGCGCGTGTATTCGAACTCATCGGCCAGATCCGCCAGGGAGCGCGAACCGAAGCCGGCGTTGTCCACGAAACTGTTCTCGTCGAAGCCCGGCAGCGGCGTCGCGTCGTTGCGCGCGAAGCGCAGCGCGCGGTAAGCAAAGATGCGCTCGGCATCGATCAGATGACCGACCACCTCTTTGACGCTCCACTTGCCCGCGGCGTAGCGGTGTTCCGCCTGAGCCTCGCTCAACCCGCGGATCAGACTCAGCGCGCTTTCAATTTGCCTGTCGAGCGTCGTGACAATCTCCCCCTCGGGCACGAGCGCAATGTATTTCTCGAAATACGGCGCGTATTCCGTTGAATCCGGTTTATTCATAGTTTTGTCCTCATCAGAAAATAGCGTGCAGTTGGCAGTCAATCATTGTGGTTACAATCACCTTTTGTATAACTAGAATTGTTCGCCTGCAATATCTTAACGCGTTCTTCGAGCGATTCTTTTATCGCCGGTTTGAGCGCGATGCTCCGCGCGAAATCGGCGTCGGCTTCGGCCTTTCTGCCCATCCGCAACCGGAGCAAGCCGCGGTTGGCATAGGCCTCCGCGTAGCGCAGATCGAGTTTGATGGCGCGCTCGAAATCTGACAGCGCGCCGGCCTGATCATTCATCGCAATCCGGGCAAATCCGCGGTTGTTATAGGCCGCCGCGTACTTTTTATCGATTTCGATCGCGCGGTCACAATCGGCGACGGCCCCTTTATAATCGCAACGGCGGATTCTGACGAAAGCGCGATTATAATAGGCGCGAGCGTACCGCGGGTCGAGTTCGATCGCGCGATTGAAATCCGCGAGCGCCGCCCCCGCGTCTCCTTTGGAAAGATGAGCGCGGCCGCGCAGGTGATAAGCCATGGCGTATCTGGGATTGAACGTGATGGCGATGCCGAAATCGGCGATGGCGCGATCAAAATCCCCTCGCTCGTGCGACTCACTGCCCCGCGTCAGGTAAGAAGCCGCAGACTTCTCGCGTGAAGACTGCGCCCTGGCCGCAATCATAGAGGCGAGCAGGAAACCAGTCGCCCCAAAACACACTACAGCGCCCCTCAGCAACCTGCGATTGCTGAACATAACTCCCTCCTTCTCCTTAGAAACACGTCTGGCTTAAGACCGCCTGAAGGCGGAACTCCAAACGCTTTGATTGACCGATGGGCTCGGTTCTATGTCTATATATTGTTTACAACTGGATTCGCTTCAATCGGCGAATTTGATCGGCGTGGCCGTGCGCATGCGCGGCGTAAATCTCCAGCCAGTCTTCGGCCGTGTAGCGGCCGCTCTCGGAGTGGGTTCCCTCGCGCAGCCAGTCTTCGTCAGTCATGCGCTCGAGCAACTGAACCGTAGTCGCCCGCGCGCCGCGGAACGCTTCGAGCGCGGGAGCGAGGTCCCGGTCGTTATACTGGAGCCGCGTCGCGAACAGCTCCTGGTCGTAGCCATGAATGACCGGACGATCTTCGACCAGCAACCGTCGCAGCCTGATCGCGCTGGTCATTTCGCTGTCAGCCAGGTGCTGGACTATCTCGGCGGCGCTCCATTTTCCGGGGATCATATTC
>DASUFM010000224.1:0-3069 GCA_036274535.1 Blastocatellia bacterium | reverse complement strand
ATGATGGCGATGCGCGACGCCGCGCTCGTGCAGTCGCGCGTGCGCCGCTTCATCATCTTTACTCCGCGGCGCGGGCGCCTCCACTTTGCGCTCGGCCTCGAAGCGACGCTTGACGCTCGGGTCTTCCCGATCGGCTTCGATCTGTTCGACTTCGAGCGGGATGCCCAGGCGCTTTGGGAAATCGCCTTCGG
Organism: Blastocatellia bacterium; assembly: GCA_036274535.1. Lineage (GTDB taxonomy): Bacteria > Acidobacteriota > Blastocatellia > RBC074 > RBC074 > JAJVID01. The sequence continues at coordinate 2,878 of DASUFM010000224.1, read as the reverse complement.
TGATCGCGTAATAGCGCGCTTTCGCGCCGCCGGTGTTGAAGTGCTGGTGGTACCAGAAGTAAGGCGGCGAGACGATCGAGCCGGCCTTCCAATCAATCTTCACCGGGTTGTCCGTCTCTTTCAGGCTGTCTTTGCCCGCCAGCGAGAAGCCGCGCCCGTTGAGTGTGAGAATGATCGCCTCGTAGGGGTGACGATGGCCCAGCTTGTAAGTGCCGATCTCGAACTCGGACATGTGCGGTTCGAGAATGGTATTGCCCGCCATCTCCCAGAACATGCTGGCGTTGCCCGCGCCGCGCTCTTCCCACAACACGACTTCGGAGGATCGAATGTCTTTGACGAAATTGGTTTTGTCCCAGCGCTTGCGCACGCGCTCGGTCTTGCTGAAGTAGTCGGGCCGTTCGTCGTAGCGGTCAGTGAAATCGAAGTTGAGCCGGTTGATCAAATTCAGGCTGCCGAACACCTGCATCATCAATGGAAACGTCGTCACGGCGAGCAAACGCGCCGGATGCGCCGGATCGGAATTGAAGTGACGATGGTAGACGTTCACCGGCGCGGCAAACAGGCTGCCTTCGGCCCATTCGACCTTGTTCTTACGCTTGCCCTCGCCGAATACCGTGTAGCCGCGCCCGCCGAGCGCGTAATAAAGCTGCTCGAAGAAATTGCGGCGCGGGGCCAGGGCCTTGCCTTCGGGGATCTCCAGAATCACGCCGTCCATGTGAACGTTGCCGGAGAAATTGAGATACAACCCACGCCCCTCGATCTCGGGCCACGGCTGCGCCTCCTGATTCCTCGCGTCGTAGATCGAATAGCCCTCGACCATTGGCGCCCTGCTTTCTCTAAGCCAGTCGCGATAAAAGTTGCGCTCGACGCGCCCGCCGCCGCCGATGTTCGCGGGGCTGAGCTTTTCCCCCGGTTTTTGCCCGCCTTGGGGCGCCTGCTTGTCTATCGGCCTGCCTTGCGCCGACGCGTCGGTCGAAGAAGCAATCAACGCCAGGCTGGCGGCCGATGCGCGTTCTATAAACCGGCGGCGCGAGACCGCTCCGGTAAGTAACTCGTCAAACAGCTCTTGCATGATGGATCTCCTTTGCGCGAACGTATTCTGCTTTGAATTCACCGATCAGCTCGGATAATCCGCTGATTGTACGAGAGGGCCGCGGACGGCGCGGGGAGCGCGGCGTGTAGTGGAATCCGCGTTCTATCAACCCGTAAGCCGATTTAAGAACCGGTCTAAATGCCGATCAGCGGCCAATAGAACGGCACTAACAAAATCAGGATGAGCGACTCGACCAACGTCAACAACAGTCCCATCCGAAACATATCGCGGGCGTCGAAGTACCCATACGAATAACCGACGATCAGCACGGCCGACTGGTATACGAAAATCTTCCCGCCGGCCGCAAACGTCCAGACCATACCCAGCGCCAGCGGATCAAGCCCATGTGAAATCGCGAAGTTCATCAGCGGCGGCATCGAGGTCCCCAGCATCGAAACCTCGCTCGCCAGAAAGATGTGATAGACGAACGCCGTCCAGTAGAGCGCGAGCGTCGAGCTGAAAACATTGGTTACCAGCGGCTGCATCCACGCGAACATCGCGTCGGTCAGCACGTCCAGCGCCCTGGTCGCGCTGAGCGCTTCGCCCATACTCACCGCCGCCGCGACGAAGAAGATCGGCAGATAGTTGACGCGCTTGAGGTCCTCGACATCCAACACGCCGACGCGGGGCAGGGAAGCGAACAACCCGACGCCGATGCCGATCAGGGCCGGCGAGACATGATGAAAGTAATCGGTCATCCACAGGCCGACGGCGACGAGCATCAGGGTCGCCGATTTCTTTTCGATGGCGCTCCACCGCCCCATTTTTCGCAGCTCTTCTTTGAGATAATCAGCCCCGCCCGGCATCACGTCCTTCTCCGGCGGATAGAGCCACAACGTCAACCGCCACGCGACGAAGATCGTGATCAAATCGCACGGCAGATAGCCGATGAACCACCTGCTCCAGAGCGCCGGAACCCCTCCGGCCTTTTCGATCAGGCCTCGCGCCGTGATCGAAGCCGCGCCCGCAATGATCATTTTGTCGAAGATGCCGGCGGTGTAAGTGATGATGAGAAACATCCCGCGCCCGACGTTACTGCCTTTGCCCAGGCCGAACGCTTCCATCAAACCCAGCGCCACTGCGCCCAGAATCACCACGCGCGCGATTCCGGACGGGACCAGAAACGTCAGCAGAAAGTCCGACAGAATCAGTCCGAGCAATATGCGGGAATACGTCCTGCCTGCCCGCGAAATCACCATAAATGCGAGCCGCCGCGCCAGGCCCGATTTCGTCGCCATCGCGCCGAACAACACGGCCCCGAACAGAAACCAGGCCGTGTCGTTGGCAAAGCCACTGAATGCGACGTTGAATTTGACGACGCCCAAGGCCCAGTAGAGATAGCATCCGATCAAGCCCGTCAGGGCGTGGTCGAGGGCTTCGGTGATCCAGGCGATGATAATGAATGACGCGATCGCCAGCGCGCGCTTGACCGTCGGCTCAATCCCGAGCGGCGCAAACCAGAGAGCGACGGGGGCGATGACGCACAGGATACGACCAATGAAGACTCGCCACGGAGTCCGCCGGCTCACGTCATCGTCCGCGCGTTCGGCGCCTGCCGGAACGGCCACGCTCGCCAAACCTGCCTGTGACTGTTCGCTCATCTATTTACCCGTCCTTGTGGATATGCCGAGCGCGGAAACAAATTGGCAGTTTTCAACGCAAAGCGCCATTTGTTACTCGTCCAAAATCCTGCCCCACTTCTCTTCGACCGCGCGACGCGTCGCGGGGCTCGATTCGGCCACGGGCGGGAACTCGCTCATCCACTCATAAGGTCGACATGCGTCA
>DASUFM010000223.1:0-7230 GCA_036274535.1 Blastocatellia bacterium | reverse complement strand
TACTGGCTGGTTAAACCGCGCGTCAGAGATCAGTTCGATTGGGACGCCTCCATGCCGCTCAACCTGCCGTTCGCGCCCGCAATCGCCCACGCGAGAGTCGAGTTGACGCTCGACGGCGAACGAATCGTCGTCAACCAGCCTGTCGAATATCGCTTCGCAGACAAGACATTCGGCGAAATCCGCCGCGAACTGAAAGTCGCCCCTGCGTTGACGCTGACGGTCCATCCATCGCTGCTGATTATTCCTGTCGGCGACGCGAACCGCGCGCGCGAAATCTCAGTGGAAATCACGCATAACGCGCGGCGTTCCACGAGCGGCGCCGTCAAACTGGTCGCGCCGCAAGGCTGGAAGGTCGAATCCGATGAGCGCCCGCTGGCCTTCACCGGCCAGAATGAAAAGACCGCGCGAACTTTCAAAGTGACTCCGCCTGCCGGCGTGACCGGAAACTTCGATTTAAAAGCAGTGGCCGAAGCCACATCTGACTCTAAGGTCCGCGAATATTCCAACGGCTATTCGATAATCTCGTACCCGCACATCGAATCGCATTTGATCTACCGCCCGGCGACGGCGAAAGTCGAAGTCTTCGACGTGAAACTCGCGAGCGGCCTGAAAGTAGGTTATGTGATGGGCAGCGGCGACGATGGTCCCGAAGCGCTGCGACAGATGGGCGCAGACGTCAGAATGATCGGCAAGGCCGAACTGGCCTCGGGTGACCTGTCGGTTTACGATACGATCGTGCTCGGCATACGGGTTTACGAAGTCAATGAAGACGTGATCGCCAATAACAAGCGATTGCTGGATTACGTCGCGAACGGCGGGACGCTGATCGCGCAGTACAACAAGACGGAATACGCCAGGGGGAACTTCGCGCCTTATCCGGTGAAGATGGCGGGCGGCGACCGCGTGACCGATGAGAACGCGCCGATCACCGTGCTCGTCCCCGATCATCCGCTCTTCAATTTTCCGAACAGGATCACCGCTGAAGATTGGAAAGGATGGTCGCAGGAGCGCGGACTCTATTTCCTGAACGATTGGGACCCGCATTTCACGCCGCTGCTTGCCTCATCCGACAATCCCGGCAATCAGCTCAAAGGCGGGGAACTGATCGCGCAATACGGCAAAGGCAATTACATTTATACCGGATACGCCTGGTTCCGCCAGTTCCCGGCGGGCGTTCCCGGAGCGTATCGCCTGTTCGCGAATCTGGTCTCTTATTCAAAGAGGAAGTAAGACCATATGCCATATTCCATATGACATATGAAATATGTCATATGGAATATGGCATATGACCTCACCCAATCATGCCCACAATCCAGGACGCGCAATCAGCTCTCGAACGCCACTTCGGTTTCAGCCGCTTCCGCGAAGGGCAGTCCGACGTGATCGAAGCCGTGCTGGCCGGACAGGACGTGATCGTCGTGATGCCGACCGGCGGCGGGAAATCGCTCTGCTACCAGTTGCCCGCGCTGCTCTTTCCGGGAGTGACGCTGGTCGTCTCGCCGCTCATCGCTCTGATGAAGGATCAGGTGGACGCGCTCAACGCCCGCGACATCGCGGCCACTTACATCAACAGCTCGCTTTCATTCGATGAACAACTCGCGCGGTTGCGCGGCATGTCGCGCGGCCAATACCGCCTGGTTTACATAGCGCCGGAGCGATTCCGCAACGCGCGCTTCGTCGAATCACTGAGGGGCTGTCGCATTTCGCTCTTCGCCGTCGACGAGGCGCATTGCGTCTCGCAATGGGGGCACGATTTCCGGCCCGATTATTTGCGTCTGCGCGAAGCGGCCGGGATGCTGGGACGCCCGCCGCTCATCGCGCTGACGGCGACGGCCACGCCTCAGGTCAGATCGGACATCGCGGCTCAATTGGGGCTTAAGAAAGCTTCCAGTTTCGTCGCCGGGTTCGACCGCCACAACCTGACTCTTCGGGTGGAGCCTTGCAAGAGCGATAACGACCGTCTAACGGCGGCCTATAAGATCGTGAAGAAGGCGAAGGGAGCGGGGATCATCTACTGTTCGACGCGCAAGGCCGTTGACGAGGTTTCCGGCCAGTTGCAGCGCCTCGGATTGACCGTCGGCGCATATCACGCCGGCCTGGACGAGGCGAAGCGCACGAGGGTACAGGATTACTTCATGGCCGGCGATCTCGACGCCATCGTCGCGACCAACGCCTTCGGGATGGGCGTCGATAAATCCGACATCCGCTTCGTCACGCATTACAATCTGCCGGGATCGATCGAGGCTTACTATCAGGAAGTGGGCCGCGCCGGCCGCGACGGATTGCCGTCGATTTGCACGCTGCTCTTCAACTACGTCGACACACGCACGCACGAATTCTTCATCGAGGGCAGCTACCCTCCGCGCGAGGTGATCGAACGGATTTACGCCTTCCTGCTTGGGATGAGACTAGAAACCGTCCAACTCCAGGCGAGCGCCATTGCGGCGCGCATCAAGTACAAGAACGAGATCGCGATCAATTCAGCGCTGATCTACCTGGAGAAGGCCGGGCACATAGCTCGCCAGCAGGGGCGCGATCCCGCGATCAGAATGATCGATTACGCTCCGGTCGACGATCTACGCGTCGACTGGCCTGACCTCGCGCTTCGCGAGGCCGCCGAGCGCCGCAAACTGCGCGAGATGGTCAATTTCGCCTATCACGAAAAATGCCTGCGCCAGTTCATCCTGCGCTATTTCGGCGACCGCAAGGAGGCCGCAAATTGCCGATGCTCCAATTGCCAGCCGAAATTGAAATGGGGCGACGCCGAGCCGGTTCTGCGGAAGTCAGGGAAAAAAAACGGGCGGAAATCGGAGCCCGAGCCCGCGAACTTCGCGGAAGAAGCGCCACAATCCACCAGCCTGATAGTGGAGGGCGGCCCGCGCGCTTTGAGCGACGATGAGCATCTGGTCGCGCGAAAAATACTGAGTTGCATCGCCAGAATGGAAGGGAAGTACGGCAAGGGCATGGTGGCCAGCGTGCTGCGCGGCGTGAAGGCCAAAAACGTCATCGCCAATGAACTGGATCAGCTCACGACTTATGGCCTGCTCAAAGAACATTCGCAGGACGATCTGACGCGGTTCATCAACGCCCTGATCGTCGCGGGCTGCGTCAGGCAGACGAGCGGCGCCATCCCTACGGTCAGCCTGACGACGCTCGGAGGCGCGGTGATGCGCGATCAGACGCGCGTCGAACTCGACCTGGAAGCCGTCGAAGCCGACACCAGCGACGAAGAAATCACTCTCCCGCCCAATTACAGCGAGACTCACGAACAAACCTATAAGCTTTATCAGCAGGGACTCAGCATCGACGAGATCGCCGAAAAGCGGAATCTCAAGCCTGCCACCATCGAAAATCATCTCGCCGCGCTGATCGAGGAAGGACGCGATATCAATCTCTCCGGTCTGGTTGATGATCAGGACCGCGCCCTGATAAAGGCCGCGGCCGAGAAAGCCGCGCTGGCCCAGCTGGAAGGCTTGCGCCCGATCAAGGATCAATTGCCGGAACGGATCGGATACAGCGCAATTCGCTTTGTCGTCGCGGACATCAAACACCAGCAAAAGGCCTCTGGCGGTTAGCGATTGCGCTTATCGTGTGGGGAACTTGGCTTAATTAAATATGAGTACGGCTTCCAAGGCTACGGAGTGGCAATTCCAGCATCTTTATTTTTTGCGGCGGAGGCGCTTGACCGCTTCCGCTTCTCTCAGGTACAAATACGCCCGTTTTCCACACTTAACTAAATAAATTTGCAGGCGACGTAATCGAGTCGTAATGTTGTTGCCTGGTTTTCCACTGGTTGCTTTCAATCCTGCGGGCCGGCAGTCCACAAGCCTGTGTCTTTCATCGCCTAATCCCACAATCATAGCCGTATCGTGATTGTCGTTGTTGATCTTCGATATTCAATGGCCGCGCAGGTGTGCGCGCCGCCATCGGGAGAAGTTTTTCATGACCGCGATGCTTCGGATTCTGCTTCTTTGCGCTTTGGCGTTCTGCCTGATCTGTTCCTTGTTCGTTACATTCGGCAATATACGTGAACGGCAACTTTATCACCATCACCTACCGCAATAATCAGGGACCGAACATCGATACCATCACTGACACTCTGGGGCGCGTGACCAGATTCTATTACGACAGCGGGAACCTGTTGACCGCGATCACTGTCCCGGGCTTGAACGGCGGGCCGGAACGACAGGTGGTCCGGCTGGCTTACAGGGATTTGTATTTGAGCGACGCGGGATCGAATTATGGATTCATCAGTGGCCTCCCCACGGTGGTGAGACAGAACCCGATCCCCGTGTTGATGGGCATTTATTATCCCGCCACAAACACCGGATACTGGTTCGGTGATCCGGATTCCTACTCCCGATACGGAATGATTCGTAAGGTGAGCGAGCGCCGAGGCATGACCTTCAGCGGCAATCTGAACGAGCAGGGCAACATGCAACCGGGTGAGCAAACGCATGTGCGGATGTATGAGCACCCTTCGTCACCGGGCTACAGCGACATTATGGGTTCCTTGAGCGACACTCCAACATACACGCAGATGAGGGAGGACTGGTGGGGGCGGCAGGTCGATCAGGTCCCGATCCCGATCACATATTTTTTCGTAGAGGACAGCGCAGGCGTCAGAAAAACTATAGTCACGCGGCCCGACGGCGTTCAGGAGGAAGAGACCACCGACAACAATTCGGTTTCGGGCAGTTACGCCATGATGGTCGAGAACGCGACCTATCCCGCGTCGGGTGACACGCCGCTGGAACGAACCAAAACGTATTTCGAGACTGGAGCCTACGACTCCCCACGCCCCTACAAGATCGAGCACTTCGACGAAAGGGGCCAGAGGACGTATACGACATTCAGCTACGGCTCCCGATTCAACGCACCCACCGAAGCGAGTTTATACGGCTATTCGGACCAGCTGTTGAATCGCACTCACATCGAATATCTGAACGACGACAATTACAGTGGTGGAAAACATTTACGACAACCTGGGCAGGCTGTGGAAGCAGAGTCGGCCATATAGAGAGGGCGTGGATGCGAAGCAATGGACGGAGTTCGAGTATGACTCTCTGGATCGCCCCTTCAAGGTCAGGACGCCTGATCAGAGCATGGCGCAAAGTTTTTACAACGAGGTCTCATCCCCGAGCGCCGCGACCTCGAACACCGGGCAGACCATGAGATCGCGCGACGCCTGGGGCAGAGAGCGATGGGTGAGGTTCGACGAACAGAACCGGCTGGTCGAAGTCGTAGAGCCGGATCCCTCGGGAGACGGATCAGTGGCCTCGGGCGGAATGTCCACTCAATATTCGTACGACACTTTGGGCAACCTGATTCAGGTCAATCAGGGAGGGCAAATCAGGCGATTCCGATACGATTCCCTCGGACGTTTGACGCATCAGAAACTTGCTGAGCGCGACGCCACCCTGGACGACGGCGGGAACTGGGTGGGCGCCGGAACCTGGAGCGATGTGTTCCACTATGACAACCGGTCAAATCTGATCTGGAAGAAAGATGCGAGAGGAGTGATAACGCAGTTCGAATACAACAACGATCCGTTGAATCGATTGCAATATGTGAGATACATCCAGAATCAAATGCCGCCGGAGTTACAGGGAACGGTGCTGGAGGCGTCCGATATCGGCTATGAATATATGACTTCCGCTCCCGGCGACAAGATGCGAGTGAAGACGGTGAATGTTCTAACGGGAACGGACGGCCTGGGCAGCCAGCAAATATCCTATGATATCGAAGGCCGCGTGAGTGAAGTGCGAGAGACTTCCAGGGGCGGCAATTTTCTGTATACGAACTGATGTCAGGACACTTTCTATAAACGCGCGTGTCGGCACAAGTTAACGACTTGTGTAATCCTGTTGGCGCTTATGACAACAGGGATTCAACCGACACGCATCGCAGAGTTTATCAAACAAATGATGCCGTGGGCGCACGGTCATCAGATAAAAGCGATTTCCAAGTTCGTTCTTGCGATCATTGACAAGCAGACCGGCTGCCAGGCTGAACTGGCGCGCGCGCAGGGCAATCAAGAGGCCGCCGCCAAACAGCTTTCACGGCTCATTCACAACCCGCGGCTCAAGCCCAAAGACTTCGCCAACTGGCTTTGCTTGCAAGTCCTGGCAAATCAGGTTCCTCGACGTGGCAAAGTACGCTTGACGATTGACTGGACCAGCGAAGATGACCAGCACCTGCTCGTCATTTCACTCGTCGTCGGGCGGCGAGCGCTGCCCATCTTCTGGCGCGCTTATTCACAGGGGGCGCTCAAAGGGCGGATGAAACGCTACGAACTGGCCGTCATCAGGAGCGCTTTCAAGTTGATTTTCCTATACGTCAAGCCGGGCCGCATTAGGCTCTCGGCCGATCGTGGTTTTCCTGACGATGGCCTGTTTGCACTGCTCGATGAACTCAAGATCGCCTACATCATTCGCGTCAAAGGCTCGGTCAAAGTCTTCCACGGCGAAAGATGGGTCAAGCTCAATACGATCCGGTTCGCAGGCAATGCGCGACGACGCAGCCTTGGGCGTCTCTTCTATTGCGAGAAATCGCCGCGACGGCTTTGGATCACGATGAGCCGGGCACGCAACAAAAAAGGCAAACTGGAGACCTGGTATCTGGTCAGTAACCTGAGGCTGCGCGCCAACCCGATGGCTACAGCATATGGTTTCCGGTTCTGCTGCGAAGAAGGATTCCGTGACGCCAAATGGTATCTCGGCTTCGCCGACGCTCGCATCAAAGAGATTGAAGCGTGGTCGCGGTTGTTCGCCTTGTTCGCCATCGCCTTGCTCGTGATGACAACTCTCGGGATGGCGTTGTTGATTCGAGGCGGTCCAGAGGCAAAACAGCTTTTGCGCCGAGTCGCATCTCGCCGGAGAGGGCGCTGCGAATTGAGCCTGGTCGCAGCAATAATCGCCCTCGCGCAACAGGATCGATCTTTGTATGCGGCGCTTTCTCCGCATACTAAACTCAACTTGGAAGTTACTTTATCAAATGTGTCCTGACATCAGGTTATCAATCCACAATATACCGCCAACTATGATTTTAGTGATGGAATAGCAAAGGTGAACATTGAGGGCAAGTGGGGCTATATTAACAAAACCGGTTCATACATCTGGCCGCTTTCCGAATAGCGGACGATCGAACAGATCTGAATGTGAGGGCTGAAGATCCGAGAACCTTCAGCCCTCTTTCTGTTGTGCGCATGTCAAGGAGAATCGTTCATCA
>DASUFM010000222.1:0-5726 GCA_036274535.1 Blastocatellia bacterium | reverse complement strand
CCGCGCCCCCTTTCTTCTTCCTGGCCAGCGTTCTTATCTCCGCCGAGTCGCCTTTCTTCCTGGCCCTGGCCCTTAGCTCCGCCCTGGCGTCTCTCTTCTTCGCTGTCAATCTGACGTTTCTGTGTGTCGACGCGGAAGCTTTTGCTTTTCTGGTCTCACGGCGCCCATGCGACTCTTTCGAGAGCGCGATGTCGTTGTCCTTATCGTAATCGCGGATCAGGATGGCGCCGGACAGATACGCGGCTCTGAAGTCTTCCAATCCATTGAGTCCGCCGTTGACGACTCTACGCGCCGCGGCCAGGTCGCCCGTCGCAAGCGCGCTCCTGATCGAAGGCTCATTCTGTTTCAGATAGGCCGCCAGTATTTGAGCGGCCGGTTGTGGGGTGTTGGCGAGTTCCGGATTTCCGATCAGGTCGTATCCAAGCAGGGCGCCATAGAACCTGTAGTTCTTTCTGCCGGTCAGTTGTATGAAGCCGCGGCCTCTGAACCTGGCGCCGTCGGGCGGCCCCATGTTCCCGAGATCCTGTCTCCAGTCGTATTTGTTGAAGGGATGGCCGGGCAATTCCGTGTTGTACGGCGACGGCGTTTCGCTGATCGGATCGAAGGCTCCGCACTCCGCGCGCACGGTCGCAAGCGCCATCAATATCATCGTCTTGTCTGCCAGCCCTCTCTCTGTAAGCGCGCGGCGCACTATCGGCAAATACCTTTCGATATTGACGCGCGGAGCGGCCGGAAACATCCTGATCACCAGATCCGGCGTCAACTGCGACATCACCGAAGTCTCACTGTAAATTCCGGACGTCCCTGAGTACACCGCGTTCAAGCGCGTTGATTCCGCATGAGGATTGATCGTCAATACACAGAAGGCGATTTGATATAAGACGAAGATTGATAAAAAACTTCTGGTTGTTCCGTATCTCTTCCAAAGCATCGCATCCTGGGTGGCAACAGCCGTGCCGACAGGATTTGAAGAATTTTGAGATTTGAGATTTGAGATTTGTCATTGCCATCGAAACAGACATCGACCACGAAGAAACGAAGAACACGAAGAACGCCGAAAGAGATCGGCTCGTCGCTTTCCTTCGTGTTCTTCGTTTCTTCGTGGTTGAATATCCGTCGGGTCAGGCGACGCCATTTGGCTCTATTCAGATTGCTCGGCGGGCGGCGCAGGCTCAGACGCTTCCCGGTGAGATAGGCGATACTCTTCCAGCAGACGTTGCATGATGTCTGAAAAGGTCCAGTTCGGGTCGAGCGACGGATCGGATTTCATCTTGTCGTCGAATTCCTGATAAGCCCGCGCCCGCGCCCACGCGAAAAAATTCGCCAACTCGTAATCAATCATGGCCATTGATCGTAATCTCAATTCCAGATGTGTGATGATAAAGACGGCGCGATTTTCCAGCCTCAGGCCATTCGAGTCAAGGCTTTACGGCCATTAGCTTAATGATGGGATTTCAATTTTAATGATCCATCGGCTTCCATTTCGGCGCATTCCGATGTATAACTACAAATGTCCCATATTCCTCACGTTCCCCGGTTAGCTGTCGATCAAGTCAAAACAGTTGGAAGCGTCACAGATAGACCTATGGGTAGGCCCCATTACGGTTGTGGCTCTTTGGGAATACTCAAAATCACACCTTTACTTAATCGTTGACCCATTCGAGTGGACGCGCACAGTATATCAAAATATTCACCACATTGGCCGTCGCATTGAATAGCCCACACAATGTGGGGACAACGCCGGGCAATGCGGATAACGAAGGACTGAGATTCTCCTGCATAGAAATTTGAAAATCGATCGGGCCGGAAAGTTACTGTCGGTGGTGTTCTGGGTAGGATGTCCTCGTCGATAGTAAAACGATAGCTGTCCCCCGAATACGAACTGAAAACTATTAGGTAAAAGGAGAGCCTGAATGCTAGCTCCAAATACGCTCTTGCAAGGCCGCTATTTGGTCATGCGCCTGCTGGGACAAGGAGGAATGGGAGCGGTTTATCAAGCGACTGATAGAAAGTTTGGCAATGCCGTAGCTCTGAAGGAGACTTTTTACAACGACCTGCAGCTTCGGAAGGCCTTTTCGCACGAAGCCAGGCTGCTTAACCGTTTGCGTCACGCCGCGTTGCCGGTGGTGACTGATTATTTCGCGATCGGCGAAAGACAATTTCTGGTGATGCAGTACATACCTGGCAAGGACCTCGAGCAACTGCTCGCCGACCGGAAAGCGCAGAGCCAGGGAGTCTTCCAGCCGTCACAGGTTCTGCGATGGGCCGACCAGCTGCTGGACGCGCTTGAATATCTGCACTCGCAAAAACCGCCGATCATCCACCGTGACATCAAACCGCAAAACCTGAAACTGACGCCCCGTGGTGAAGTGATTCTGCTCGATTTCGGATTGGCGAAAGGGATTGTCACGCACCAATCACAGGTCAGTCAGAGCATACGCGGTTACACGCCGAATTACGCTTCACTGGAACAGATTCGCGGCACCGGCACCGACGCGCGCAGCGATATTTACAGCATCGGCGCGACGATGTATCACCTGTTGACCGGCGAAATGCCGCAGGACGCCTTGACGCGAATAGCGGCGATTCTGATGAGCCAGCCTGATCCTTTGAAGCCGGTTTCCTCGATGAGTCCTGAGGTGCCGGCGCCGATCGCGCAAGTGATTGAAAAGGCCATGGCCCCGCACCCGGACCAGCGTTACAATTCAGCGGCCGCGATGCGACAGGCTCTGCGAAGCGTGGCGTCGAGCGCCCCTCCGCCGAGTTTGCATCGCGCCCAGACCTTGACCGATGAGCCGGCGCCGGCCAGGTCGCCGGTGGGCGACGCTCGCCCAAAGAACGGAAATCGAGGCTTGCCGACGCCTCCGGTAATGAGGCAGGAGATCGCGTCGGCGGGAGCCGCGCAGGCCGCGGCGGGCGAATCGCCGGTTACCGATCACGTCATCGTCCTGCTCGACAAAGTCGGTCAGAATACCGCGGGGAAAAACGGTCAGGGGCAGGCCCCCCGGCAAAAAGACGCTCCACAAAAAGCCGCTCCGGCGCCGGCCGTTCAGGAAAGGACTCCTCCGGTAAAAGAAGTTCCGGCGAATGACGCTCAGGAAAAGAACCTCCGGGCAAACGTCGCCAAGGCGAACGGGATTCAGGAAAACGACCCGAGGCTCAAACAGTTTCCACGCAAAAAAGATGTTCGTGGAAAGTCCTTTTTCCTGAGAAAAGTCCGGCAGGAACAGGAAAGGAAAGCGAGACCGGCGCGTTCCGCGAAACAGAAAAGTCGCAAGGCGTTCACGTCCAGCATCGCCATCGCCGTCCTGGTGACTCTGACTATCGGCATCGCCGCATATCAGACCTACAGGATGTGGCCTCAACTGGGCGCCATCGCGAGCAATCTCATCTCAAACACTTCTTCGGGCATCAGCGAGCCGGGCGCCATCGCATCGCGCGTCGAGGCGCTTCGCTACTATCTCGAGATCGCCCCCTCGAATGAAGCGCCCGGCCAAAGGGGCGTTCGCGCAAGCGGAATAGATCCGCTGCAGGCGGGCTCGAAATACAAATTTCATTTCAGGCCGGCGGAAGGCGGTTACCTTTACATCATCGCATTAGGTGGGAACGGTGTGCCACAAACCTTCCTTACGCCCCGGCCGGTTCCGTCATCCGGAGTGGTCACGAATTGGAGCGCCGCCGGGAAGGATTTCAATTTCCCGGATGGCGGACAATGGTTCATGATCCAGAAAGAGGCGGACAGCACTCCATTCACCGTCATCTTTTCCAAAACCCAGTTGAAGTCGCCGGCTTTCCTTTCATCGGAAGCGGGCCGCGATTTGAACGAGGCTGAGCGGCGGGAACTGGCCGAGTTGAAAAACCGTTACGCCTCCAGCGCCCCGGCGCTGGTCGCGATGAAGGATGGAAATCAGCCTTTCGTTTCGGTGCAATCCCCGGAGCGCGCCGCGAACGAACCGGTGATTTTTGACATCTCGATCAAGCGCCAGTAGCGCCGAGGATGGAGGATGGAGGATGGAGGATCGAAGATAGCGATCCTCCATCCTCCATCCTCGATTTCAGTGACTCTTCTTCACTCTCTTATCGGATTTCACGCCAGGCTTCGGCATGGCCTTGCCCGGTTTGTCCTTCTTATCTTTCTTATCCTTTTTATCCAATTTAAGGGGCGCTTTCGCGGCTTTGCCGACCGCCTTTCGCTCGCGTTTCGGCTTGACGGGTTCGGTGATTTCTTCGATCACTTCGGCGAGGGCGTCGGAGGCGTTGCGGGCGACGCGGCTGGCGCCGACCGCTGCGCCGAGAGCGAATTCAGCCATCTCCAGCGCGGTTTCGGGGCTCAGCAATTTATACCATCGATGATAGGCGCTCGTAGGCTTACTGTTCCTCGCGTAGTCGACCAGCATCCGGGCCACGGCGTCCGTGACCCAGTTGAAATAAGGCTCGGTCACCGACCAGATGTCGGCGTCAGGGGCGGGGTTGGTGAAATCCACGGCATAGGGGACGCCGTCCTTGATCGCGAACTCGACGGTGTTCAGATCGTATCCCAGCGCCTCGTTGATCAGGATCGTGTCGCGAACCATGCGATCTTTCAGATCGGGCGAGATCGTCTTCAACTCTTCCTGCGGCAGGTAGCGGCGGTTCTTCGGGTCGTAAGGCATGACCAGCGCTTCACGTCTGCCCACGCAGTAGCAACGCGTGTAATCGGTGAAATCAATGAACTCCTGCAGCATCATGGCCAGCTCGCCCGTGCGGTCATAACATTCCCACAACTCTTCTTTCGAATTCACCTTGTAAACATTCCTCCATCCGCCTCCGTCGTGCGGCTTCAGTATCGCCGGCAACCCGACGTGTTCGATGACGCCGTCCCAGTCGAGCGGAAATTCGAGGTTCCGCAGGCTGGCGTCGGTGACGCCCTGTTTATAGGATTTCTGCGGCAGCAGGACAGTCTTCGGAACCGCGACGCCCAGTTTCGTGGCGAGCGAGTAGCCGAAGAACTTTTCGTCCGATGACCACCAGAACGGATTGTTTACCACGACCGCGCCGTTGAGAACGGCGTTTTTGAGGTATGATCGAAAGAACGGGATGTCGTGTGAGATGCGATCGAAGATCAGGCGATAGGGAGTCGGCTCGCCCATTTTCACTCCTCCGACCTTGATGTACTCGGCGGTGACGCCGGCGTTCATGCCGTTGATCTTTTCAATCAACGCCGGTGGAAATGTGTTTTCCATTCCAACCAGAATTCCGATTTTCATTTCTCTTCTCCTTCTCTTTCATATAGGTGAATAGCCACAGAGGCCACAGAGATCACAGAGAGAGGGAAGGGCGTATAAGAAACATGCCGCCGCGACCCCTCTATCCTTCTGTCTCCGTGTCCTCTGTGGTCTCTGTGGCTGGTAGTTTTCATATTTTGATATAATTAAAGATGGTGATTTTACGCAGGCGCGCCGGGTGGTTTTCGTTCAAAAACCGGACTATTATATTTAGTCGAAGACTGGCGATGGGCGCCGATAGTGCGTTATCATCCCGCGAAATCAAACCACGAAGTGTAAATTCCGAGTGGGAAGGTGTCAAATCAGATGGCTCTTAGGAAATTTATGACTGCTCCGAAAAGGCTGGCTGGCGCTGTTCTTTCGCTATTCCTTTTCCTTTCTTCGCCGGCGCCGAATGCGATCGTCGTCGCGCAGAAGAAGCCGAAGCCGGAAGACATCGTCGAACGCTCGATCATCCTCTAT
>DASUFM010000221.1:0-7505 GCA_036274535.1 Blastocatellia bacterium | reverse complement strand
CTCCAACTTGCCGTAAAAGAAAGCCATCAATTTCCGTCCGAATGAGAAAGGAAGAACAATGAAAAGGCTCGTCAGGATTAACTGTCTCATCGCATTGTCACTAATCTGTCTTCTCTCGCAGCAGGCGTCCACAATCAGAGCTCAGCAGACGCGACCCGCCGGGCTGAAAGTCCGCACCGAGATGCTGGTTTCAACGGACTGGCTCGCGAATCACATCAACGACCGTGACATCTTTGTGATTCACGTCGCCGCCGACCGCAAGCATTATGATGACGGCCACCTTCCCGGCGCGCGTTTCCTTTCGTCGAAAGAGATTCTGACCACACGCGACGGGGTCGCAAACGAATTGCCTGCCGTGGATGATCTACGAAACGTCTTTGAACGACTCGGCGTGGGCGACACGGGGCGAATCGTGATTTATGGCGAAAACTCCGGCCTGCTGGCTGCGCGCGTCTATTTCACGCTCGATTATCTTGGCCATGGCGACCGCGCCGCGCTGCTGGACGGCGGGATCGAAAAATGGAAGGCCGAGAATTTATCAGTCGAAACGCAACCGGTCAAAACCGAACCGGACAAGTTCACTCCGCGCCCGCGTCCTCAAATCGTCGCCGGACTAGACGCGGTGCGCGACCTGTCGTCGATGGCGGCGAAGACCACTGAAGCTGGCGTGGCCATTGTTGATGCGCGGCCTGAAGGGCAATACATCGGCAATCAAACCCTGCGCAGCGGCCACATTCCCGGCGCGGTCAGCGTCTACTGGATGTACCATCTGGCGTCCAGAGAGAATCCGGCGATGAAGCCATTATCTGAATTAAGCAAGTTGTACGAAGCCGCCGGATTGAGGCCCGATCAAAAAGTCGTCACTTATTGCAATACCGGGATGCAGGCTTCGCAAAGCTACTTCACGCTCAAGTATCTGGGATACAACGTGATAATGTACGACGGATCGTTCAGCGAGTGGAGCAAGGCCGAAGGCGCGCCCGTTACGACCGGCAAGGATCGAAAATAACATCCTGGCGCGTCATTCCCGTCCAGGCCGGCGCTTCTTACGGAATATTCTTTCGCGGATTTAGATAAAATTGAGCCAGGTCCATTGATGAATTTCTTCCAGCCTTTCAAACCATCTCCGCCGATGTGAGTGAGAAACAAAAACCGCCAAAGCGCGCCTCCTCGCGGACTCCGAGCGCAATAATGTTGTGCGGCGGCTCGGCGCCTCTTTTCGTTCGAACGAAAAGAGGCGCCGAGCGATACCGCTGGCAAACTCTAGAGGAATAAAAGAAGTGGGACATTTTTTTAAATTGTCCCACTTATCAGTCGGAATAGAAGTGGGACAATTTAAATGTGTCCCACAAAAGAGTTTGCCAGCGGCATCCCAAGCCGCCGCACTCCAAAAGCTGCCGCCATATCAAGATATGTAGTTGATTCTATTCAGCTTTAATTTGCATACGCTTCGATTAAATACGAATAGCATTTATTCCACGGGCATAATGGTTGCGACTATTGAAGGGTGAACACAACCTGGATGGTTGGTGAGGCTCGCGACTCTTACATCAAAAAGAAGTTCCGCCGATCCTGGGGCGGTCCGAGCAGGCAGGCCGAAACATGGAATTCGGCCAGGCGGCGATGGCGCGACAATAGCAAGGAGGAAGTTATGGAGGAGAGAGAAAGAATATTTAACATGCCGAGGCGGGCGGACCGTCCCTTCATTCAAGAGGAGGGGATGGTAGAAAGACATGAAGGGGAGATCGCCGTTGAGAGAGTGGTTGATCGGACAGCGGTGACGCGCGACCGCGTGCGCTGGGGGCCTATCTGGGCCGGATTGCTGACGACACTCAGCATCTTCCTGCTGCTCGAATTGCTGGCCTATGCGTTGGGGTGGTTGACGCTGGGATCAGGCGTTGGCAATTTCCCCGGAGCCACCACGCGCGGCGACGCCTTGATCACGGGGATCATCGGTCTGATCTCGTTCTTCCTGGGCGGTTTGCTGACCGGGGCGACGTCCTGGGTCAGAGGCGCGGCCGCCGGATTGATCAACGGCTTTTGTCTTTGGGCGCTCGGCACGGTCTTGATCCTGGTCTTATCGGGACTCGGCCTCGGCGCGTTCTTCGGCGCGACTGGCTACGCATTCAACCAGTTTCTCAACTGGTGGCGTGGCGTCAATTTCAGCGCGTTGGGCATCAATCCGGATCAGTTCGGATCCGCCGTCAGAGACGGGGCGCTTTGGGCGTTCATTCTGATGGCGCTCTCGGCTGGCGCGGCCATGCTAGGCGGATGGGTCGGCAGCAGCGGAGGCCCGATCGGCAAGATCAGACGCGTCGATCGAATCGTGAGATGATCTCAAACAACACAAAAGACGTTGGCGTCGACAGGGAGTGAAAAAAACTTATGGATGGCAATCAACAGGCGCGGGCAAACACTGAAAGCTTGCCGGCGCAAATCAGGGATTTGAGCGAGGACACGGTCAAGCTGTTGGATGAGCACGTCCGGCTTTTCAAAGTCGAGATGAAGGAAGAGATCTCCGGCTACTTGCGCGACGGGCTGATCCTTGGTCTCGGCGGCCTTGTGGCCACTGTCGGATTCGCGCTGTTGAGCTCTCGCCTGCCCAGAGGCGCGGGGGCGGTCTACATGCTCGTTGGGGGCGCGACGGCTCTGGTAATGGCGAACCGAATCGCCAAGCGAAGCCCAGTTCCGCGGGGAATCGCCGAAGAGGCCAGGGAAGACTGGCGGTGGTTGCGAGAGATGACTTAACACCCGCCGTCTCAATAAACGCGCCGAATATCCATCGCTTTCAGATAATGGTCAACGCCCTGGTCTAGTATGAGCTGATGGCGGCATAGCGCTTGCGCAATAAAAATCGAACATAACAAAACGATGAACCTGCGCCGTCTGCAATCAGTCAAGTCTTATCACGGGAAAGGAGATGAGCAGGAACATCATGGCGGAAATAATATCTGTAGTCGGTTTGTTCGATGATGTCGGCGACGCTCATGAGCTTATTCGAGAGTTGATTGACATTGGGATCATAGGTAATGACATCAGCCTGATCATGAATAACGCCGATGGTTCGCCCATGACCTATGAGAGGAACAGCGTGGCGATTGGCGCCGGCGTCGGAGGTCTCGGTGGATTGCTGGTGGGGTGGACGGCGATTGCCCTCTCCGGAATCGGGCCGGTGATCGGCGCGGGCTGGCTGGCGACCTCATTGATAGGCGCGGGCGTCGGCGCGGCTGCAGGCGGCTTAATTGGCGCTCTCACAGGCGTGGGCGCGCCTGACTCCCGGGCTGAGTATTATTCCGAAGGGGCGCCGCGCGGAGGGGCGCTCGTCGTCGTCAGGAACGCCGGAGATTTGGCGGACCGCGTTGAAGCCCTCATGCGCACACACGGAGCCGTAGACATTGACGAGCGCGGAACTTACTACCGCGAGAGCGGTTACAGGGGATTCGACCCGAACGCGCCGCCCTACACTCAAGACGAACTGTTGCGGGAGCGTAAGCTGCATGGCGCCGCCGCCGGATATTGGTTGTAGAAAGGTCACCGCCCGTTTCTCGAAAACGCCGCATAGACCAGGCCCGCCACTCCGAGTCCCGCCAGCGCCAGCAGTCCGCGATGAGTGTTGGCCCACAAATGCAAACTGTAATCGCTCGACCGGTCGTCGAAGACGCCATGCGCGCCGTGGTCGCCCGGCACGGGCTCCCAGAGATTGTTCGGACGATTCGGATCGGCGGGCTCGCCGGTTTGCTGCGATTCGTAGCCAGTCCGCGCCAGGTAACGGTCGAGCAGTCCCGGCGCGACCTTGTTGCCGATAATCGCTTCGACCGTCGGCGTTCCGACGTATAATTCGCGCCGGTCATGGTGCGCGGCGTAATAGATGGCGCGGGCGGCGACTTCGGGTTGAAAGATGGGCGGCACGGGCTGAGCTTTATGCGGCAGGCGGCTCTTGACCCACTGGAACTGCGGCGTGTTGAGCGCCGGCATTTGCGCCATCGTCACGCGCACGTTGCTCTTGTCATGAAGCAATTCGCAGCGGAGGCTGTCGACGAAGCCCTGGATCGCGTGCTTCGCGCCGCAATAGGCGGCCTGTAACGGGATGCCGCGGTAGGCCAGCGCCGAGCCGACCTGGACGATCACGCCGCGGTCGCGCGGCAACATGCGTTTGAGCGCCGCGAGCGTCCCATAGACGACGCCCAGATAAGTCACCTCTGTAACGCGCTTGAACTCTTCCGGCTTCATCTCCTTGACGGGCGAGAAGACCGAGGTCATCGCGTTATTGATCCAGACGTCAATCGGACCGAGTTTCTCTTCGACCTCGGCGGCCGCGGCCTCGACGCGGTCTGCGTCGGCCACGTCTGTCGGCAGCGCCAGCGCCCTGCCGCCCAGTTGCTCGACTTCGCGCCGCGCGGCTTCCAGGCCGTCGCGCCCGCGCGCGAGGAGGCCGATGTGGGCGCCGCGGCGCGCGAATTCGCGCACGGTCGCGCGCCCAACTCCGGCCGACGCGCCAGTGATGACGACTACCTCCGGCCTGTTCGATTTGCCGTTCAACTCCATTCGATTCGGATCATTCATGAAGATTCCTCCCGCTTTCGTTATTTGCTCAATGACCAGCTATCGCGACCGGGACCATCACCAACTGAGCGACGATGATGCCTGCGGCCATCAAGAGCGAAGAACTTTCGGATCCCTCATTATTTGACGCCTTAAATATAATGGGTAATCGCACAGGCGCTGAGGCTTAGCTTCCGCTTCTCCTCTCCCCATCGGTCCCGCGCCGATGACAACGCAGTCGTGAAGATCTGTCATCATCGCTCCGTGCCCCTGTCCGCCGCATCACCCATCCGCGCAACCTGGACGCGATCATTTCGGGCGAGAATGTCTTAGCGGCAACTGTTATGCCATCAACACACCCCCTGCTCGCATTCGGCGGAAGACGCTGCCAGTTTTTACCGGCGCAATAATTGGAGATGGCCAAATCAGTATGGCAAAGCGTTTGCTTTTGATATTACGTCTGTGACCAAGCCTTGCGAGAGGCGGCCAATGCGCAAGCCATTGATTTGCGCCAAGAGAGTATGTAAGAGAGGAGAAATTATGCCTGATAACACAGCAAGTAAGAGGGCGAAGCAACATTCCGCGTCGGCCAAAGAGAACGGCAAAGTTAAGTCTTACCCGCCGCCAAAACAGCTCGCCACTCCGTCGGACCTCAAACCGGAAGAAGTTGAGCGAGTCGTCGCGGCGGTCAACCCGCTGATCGCCGACGCGTTCGCGCTCTTTACCAAGACCAAAAACTTTCACTGGCACATCGCGAGTTCCCACTACCGCGATTACCACCTGCTGCTGGACGAGCAGGCGGCTTCCATCTTCGAATCCATCGACACGCTCGCCGAACGAATGCGGCGCATCGGAGGGACTACGATTCGCAGTATCTCGCACATCAGTCAATTACAAACCATCGAGGACGACAACCGGGATTTCGTGCCGCCGGACGAGATGATCGAAGAACTGATGAGCGACAATCGTCATATCGCAGAGCTGCAGCGAGCGGCGATAGAAATCTGTGACGAGAATCGTGACACGCCGACCGGCAACCTTTTACAGGAAATTCTTGATCAGACCGAGCGGCGCATCTGGTTTCTTTACGAGATAAGCACAGGCGGTGAAAATCAGTATTAAACAGGCGCATAACCGGTCGATCAATCGACGGGCCGGCCCCTGCAATTAATCGAGAATGCGCGAGAGCGGATTTCGCTTCGGGCGCCGGCTAGGCCTATCGGCCTTTCCTGCTCGAGTCGCTCCTGGATGGCGGCTCGCCCCTCGGGTCCGGCTCAAAGCGATCCGGATTGGCGCGCTCGTCCTCTTCGCCGACTTGCAGTTCAGCCGCTTGCTGGCTGCCGTTTGCGCCGGAATCGTTCTCCTCTAAGTCTTCGGACTTCTTCGCGTCTCTGGTGTCTCGTAGTACTTTAGTATTGTCATTCTTCATGTCCAAACACAGATGCGAGCGTCGTGCCCGGACACGGGCCATCCGGTGTTTAGCGGGAACAAGAGTTGCGTTGAACCGGTACGACTGATTGTGGCGAGCCTATCGGAGCGCTGAAGAGGAGGGGCCGCCCTGGCGATTGGGCAAAAACGGGGAAAGGAGATCAAGATGGCGAGTGAAACAGGCGCGGCGGAGTTAAAGCCGGGGCAAATCATTCCTGCTTTCAGTTTAGCGGCGGCCAACCGGCCGGAGCGGATCGGACCCTGGAATTACAAGCAGCGCCGGAATCTGGTGATCTTTTTCCTCCATTCCGCCGAGTGCCAGAAGTGCGGAGGGTTGCTGCAGGAAATGGCTGCGAATTACGGCGAATACCAACGGCTGGAAACCGAGGCGCTGGCGATCGCGCCGGACGAGATCGACCGCCTGAGCCGCCTGGCGCGGGAGTTGGATCTCCCCTTCCCAGTTCTCGTCGATGACGAAGGCAAGGTGAGAGACCGCTACCTGAAGTCGGCCGGGCGGTCGGAGGCGGCGGTCGTCGTCGCCGACCGCTGGGGCGCTATCTTCGAGTGTCAGGTCTCCGGGCGTGAGCATGACCTGCCTGCGGAAGCCGGGATTCGCGAATGGCTGGAGTTCATCGAGTTTCAGTGCGAAGAGTGTTTCCCCTCGGAATGGCCACTTTGAAGATGGGCGCCATCGCATAACATCGGCGTCAGCGTGTCGTCTCAGGAAAGGAGCAGGAAAGAGGCGCATAAAGCTTGATTCTCCGACATGCCTTTCATAGAATTCAGGCCACTCCCAGACAACACTCCTCCCCACTTAACCCTTTCACCGGAGGATGACTATGAAATCGACCGGCAGACAACCGGGCAATCAACCGACCAGCCAACCCCAACAATCGAGCGAGAATATGCGGGAGCGAATTTCGCGACGAGCTTATGAGCTTTACCTTGAGCGCGGAGAGCAGAGCGACGCATGCGAGAACTGGCTCGACGCCGAGTTGGAAATCTTGGGCGCGCCGGTCAAACCCGCGTCAGAGCGAGCCCGCTCCGCGTCGGGCGGGACGGAAAGCTGACATGCGATCTCGGCTCGCCTGAATTCCGACAGAAATCGCGGTGCGTTCACAACACGTCCGCTGGGCGCAGCAATCGTGGGGCAAGGCGCTGCTGGCGCAAATAACCGCGGGCGGCCAGGCAGGCGGCGCGAGTGGGCAATGAGATTTTCGAAGGACAGGATAGTGGAGGAAGGGGGCGGCGAAAGCCGGATAAGCCCGACCCTTACGCTCGGCGCCGCCCCGACTCCTCATTTTGAACTGTGGGTATATCAGCGGCGTGGGCGATCTCGGAGTTGATCTCTCCACCGATCAGGATGACCGCGCCCATCAGATAAAGCCACAGCATTAGCACGACGACCGCGCCGATGCTGCCGTACGTTGCGCTGTAATCAGGCGCGAATCTCAGGTAGAGCGAAAAAAGCAGAGAGGCGATGACCATGCTGAGCACGGCAAAGACTGCGCCCGGCGTGATCCACTTCCAATCCT
>DASUFM010000220.1:0-8637 GCA_036274535.1 Blastocatellia bacterium | reverse complement strand
GGAAGATGTGAGCTTCAATCTCGGCGCCCGCTCCGGACCGGTGGTTTATCGCCCTCTGGCGCAACACCCCTCTCAATCGATCACGCTGATTGTTCATACAAAAGGCGATCCGAAAGCGCAGATCGCCGCCATGCGCGGCATAGTCCAGGCGATTGACGACGACCTCCCCGCGCAGGAAATCAAAACGCTGGAAGAGATCGTCGGCCTCCAGTTCTGGCCAGCGCGGATGCTGGCGGGATTGTTGGCCGCCTTGGGCTCGGCCGGATTGATACTTGCGTCAATCGGCGTCTACGGCGTGATGTCGTACGCGGTGGCTCAGCGAACGCGCGAGATCGGCGTGCGGATGGCGCTGGGCGCGCGGTCGCGCGACGTATTGAATCTGGTCGTCGGCCAGGGGATGGGATTGACGCTTGCAGGCGCGGCCATTGGATTGGCGCTGTCGGCGGCGGCGACACGTTACCTGTCGAGCCTGCTTTACGGTGTCGGCGCGACCGACCCGGCGACGTTTGCGGGCGTCGCGTCATTCCTGATCTGCGTGGCGCTTCTCGCCTGTTACCTGCCGGCACGGAGCGCGACCAAAGTCGACCCACTGGCCGCGCTGCGGCGCGACTGACGGCGCTTTGCCCATTTCAACCGTCGATCATTGTGGCGCAAATGAACAATTCGACACAAACAACCCGCTTTCGTTTCTGGCTATTGCTGATCCGATTTATCGGCGTGATCGTGCCGCTCCGCCTGCGCGCCGGTTGGCGGCGCGAGTGGGAGGCCGAGTTGCGCCACCGCGAAGAGTTGTTGGCCGATTGGGATCGGCTGGATTGGCGCGGCAAGCTTGAGCTGTTGCGGCGCAGTACAAGCGCGTTCTGGGACGCATTGTGGTTACAACCGAAAAGACTGGAGGAAGAAATGTTTCAGGACATACAGTTTGGCGTTCGAATGCTGCTCAGGCATAAGGGAATGACTTTCATCGCCGTCCTTACGCTGGCGCTCGGGATTGGCGCGAATACGGCGATCTTCAGCGTCGTCAACGGCGTTTTGCTGAGACCTCTGCCTTACAAAGACTCGCAGCGATTGGTCATGCTCTGGGCTGCCAGACCTCAGTATCTGGAGTCTCCGCTCAACTCGGCGGAATTCGTTGAGTTGCGCGACCAGAATCAGGCTTTTGAGCGCCTGACCGCTTTCCAACCGTTGACAGTAAACATCACGCAGGGCGGAGATCCGGAAGTTCTGGGCGGGACGCGCGCTTCGGCGAATCTTTTTACCCTGCTTGGCGTTGATGTGAAACTCGGTCGAACTTTTCTTCCTGAAGAAGAGCGACCTGGGGCCAATCGGATCGTGGTTATCAGTCATGGATTATGGCAGCGTCGCTTCGGTTCCGATGCGAATATCATAGGGCAAACGATCGCGCTCAATAATGAGCCTTATACCGTTGTCGGCGTGGCGCCGCCCGGTTTTCAGTTCCCGCGTAAAGGAGACATGCCGCTAGACTGGCTGTGGCCGGGCTCAATCGATTTTTACACACCATTAGCCCTCACTCCTGAACAGATCAGTCGCAGGCGCACATCACTCGGAGTAATTGCGCGTCTCAAACCGCAGTTCAGAATCGAAGAGGCGCAGGCCGAAGCGACAGGATTCGCCGAGCGGTTGAAGCGACAGTACCCGGACGCCAATCGAGACAAAGGCATGCGGGTTGTCGAATTGCGTCAGCAGGTGACCGGCAGGGTGAGGCTGGCGTTGATTGTACTGCAGGTAGCGGTCGGGCTTGTTTTGCTGATCGCATGCGCCAATGTCGCCAATCTGCTGCTGGTCCGCGCGTGCGGGCGTCAAAAAGAGATAGCTATCCGCGCGGCGATTGGCGCCGGCCGCGGACGCGTGATCAGACAACTGCTGACGGAAAGCCTGCTTCTGGGTATGTTGAGCGGGGCGCTGGCGCTGCTGGTGTCGTTTTGGACAGTGAGCCTGTTGCGTAATGCGCTGCCGGACAATTTGCCGCGCGCCGACGAGATCGGCATTGACGGCCATGTCTTCGGCTTCTTGTTTTTGATTTCATTGCTTGCGAGCGTCGTGTTCGGTCTCATTCCGGCGCTGCAGTCGTCGAGGCTGAATCTGACCAATATGCTCAAGGAAGGCGGCCGCGGCCAGGCTGGAATCGGCGGCCGTCGCATACGCAATTTACTGGTAGTCTCAGAGGTGGCGATGGCCCTGGCGCTACTGATCGGGGCGGGATTAATGATGCGCAGTTTCGTCAGGCTGATGAGCGTTGATTCGGGAATCAATACTCGGAATGTATTGACGATGGATATCCGCCTGCCGCAAGGCAAATACGGTCCACAGCAACTGGCGCAACGGGACGCTTTCTTCCAGCAATTGCTCGAACGTCTGGGCGCGTTGCCTGGAGCGCAATCGGCGGGAGCGGTCTATCCACTGCCGCTGAGCGGAACTGATGAAGGAATAGGCCTCGACATTGAAGGCCTTCCGCCGGCTGAGCCCGGTCATCCGCGCACCGCAGGGCCGCGCATTGTCGGAGGCGACTATTTCAACGCCATGCAAATTCAGTTAAAGAGCGGTCGCGTTTTCACTGGCGGCGACGGCCGCGACACGCCTCCAGTGGTGGTCATCAACGAAGAACTGGCGCGCGAATATTGGCCAAACCAGAATCCGATCGGCAAGCGTGTCTCTTTTGACAGCCGGGATGGGCGCCCCATCTGGCGCGAGATCGTCGGAGTCGTCGGAGATGTCAGACATCTGGGTCTGGACCGCGGGTTGAGATCGGAGATTTATATTCCGTTCATACAATTCCGCGGCCTGCCCTCGACACTGGTAGTGCGAACCAATGTAGAGCCGCGAAGCCTGATCGCCGCCATTCGCAAAGAGATTCAATTAATGGATAGGGATCAGCCGATTTCCAATATCAATACGCTCGACGAGTTGTTGGAGAAATCCGTCGCGCAACGCCGCTTCAATCTATTGTCGCTGGGGATTTTTGCCGGCGTCGCGCTGGCGTTGGCGGCCGTGGGGATTTACGGCGTGATGTCCTACCTGGTCTCGCAACGCACGCATGAAATCGGAATTCGCATGGCGTTGGGAGCGCAACCGCGCGATGTGCTGAGGCTGGTGATCGGGCAGGGGATGCGGCTCGTACTGATCGGCCTGGGCGTCGGATTGGCGGGGGCGCTGTCGCTTACGCGCCTGCTGAGAAACTTGCTGTTCGACGTGAGCGCGACTGATCCGCTGACCTTCGGGCTGATCGTGGCGCTGTTGATGGGAGTGGCGCTACTCGCCTGTTATCTGCCCGCGCGGCGCGCAACGAAGATAGACCCAATGGTGGCGCTGCGCCACGAATAACTTGTTATATGACTTCTATGGTGATGCCGGTGAACCTGTTGAGTCTGTGATCATTGGTCAAAAAGACATCGCTATTTGAAACTACCGCTGCGGCGAGTTGAATCGAATCGGGAGTTTTAAAGTTGAATTGCGCTCGAATTTCAGTGGCTCGGTCAATCACCTCGCGCGTTAGCTGGATGATTTCTGCTGTCGAGTTGGCGAAATAATCGTCGAAGTCCTGTAATAATGCGGCGTCGCCATTGCGGAGCGGTTTTACACGGCATTCCAGACGAGTTAACTCGCTGGTAATGAGCGTCAAACCTTGCGCCGATAATTTCCTCCGGACGGCTGTGGCGTAAGGCTGTACCTGTTCGACGAGATAGATGATGGGCGCGGAATCAAGATAATAACGCATCATCATTCATCCCAACTATTACGTTCGACGGCTAAATCAGTGTCGACTTCCTCGCGCGTGGAAGGCTGAAAACCGCGTTTCTTTTGCCGTTCCCATATTTCGGCGATGACCTCGTCATGCGAGCGCGCTGATCGCATCTCGATCGGCTCGATTGCCAGCCGAACTTTCACCGGTCCCAGCGGCAAGGCTTCGTCCAACGTTACTGTCCAATCGTCGTTGAGTGTTCCGGTTGTAATGTAAGCAGTTTGCATTGTTGTTTACTCCTTGGGGAATTATACGCGAAAAACATCGTGATTCCGATGGCCGATTCAATTCAAAAAACGCGCTTTCGTTTCTGGCTATGGCTGATTCGCGTTGTAGGCGTGATCGTGCCGCGACGCTTGCGCGCCAATTGGCGGCGCGAGTGGGAGGCGGAGCTACGTCATCGCGAAGAGCTATTGGCGGAATGGGATCGGCTCGACCGGCGCGCCAGGCTGGATCTGCTGCGTCGCAGTACGAGCGCGTTCTGGGACGCGATCTGGCTAC
This sequence comes from Blastocatellia bacterium, assembly GCA_036274535.1. GTDB lineage: Bacteria > Acidobacteriota > Blastocatellia > RBC074 > RBC074 > JAJVID01. Next base: position 4,376 of record DASUFM010000220.1, on the reverse strand, counting down.
AGCCGAAAAGATTGGAGGATGAGATGTTTCAAGACATGCGGTTTGGCGCGCGGATGCTCCTCAAGAGCAAAGGCGCCGCCGCCGTGGCCGCGCTGACGCTGGCGCTGGGCATCGGCGCGAATACGGCTATCTTCAGCGTGATCTACGGCGTTTTACTGAAATCGCTGCCTTATCCGGAAGCTGACCGCTTGATGGTTCTCAACGAAGCGTCGAAGACGACGCCTTATATGACCGTGTCGTACCTGAACTTGCGCGACTGGCAGCGACAACAAAATGTCTTTGAAAATATCACGGGATATATCCCGGACAGCATGATATTGACCGGCGATGGCGAACCGGAGCGCCTCATTGGGAAGTACGCGACGGCGAATTTTTTCGCCACGCTCGGCGCGCCGCTGGCGCTTGGGCGCGTCTTTTCGGAAGAAGAAGATCGACTCGGCGGCGAGCGTGTGGTGATTCTCAGTCATAGAGTCTGGCAGGGGCGTTTCAACGGCGATCCGAATTTGATCGGCCGGATGATTCAACTCAATGGCGCCAGCCACACGGTCATTGGTGTGACGGCGGCGGACTTCGATTTTTACGGACGGCAGAGTCTGTCTAACGACCTCTTTCTGCCAATAGGACAGAAGGCCGGGCTGGATTATATGCGCGACCGCGGCGCTCATCCCGCCATATACGCCATAGGGCGCCTGAAGCCGGGCGTAACGATCGAGCAGGCGCGCGCAGAGATGAAGGCGCTGGCCGCGCGCCTGGCGCGCGAATATCCGAAAGATAACGCCGACCACACCATGGAATTGAATCCATTCCTTGACGATTACGTCGGCGATATGCAGCGACCTCTCTGGATCATTCAGGCGGCCGTCGGCCTGGTCCTGCTGATTGCCTGCGCGAATGTCGCCAACCTGTCATTGGCGCGAACGGCTTCGCGGCGGCGTGAAATAGCCGTGCGAATGGCGCTGGGAGCGGGGCGGGCGCGCGTCGTGCGACAACTCCTTACGGAGAGTTTGCTGCTGGCGTTCGTGGGCGGCGCGATGGGAACATTGCTCGCCTTCTGGGGCGTTCGCCTGCTTGTGAAGCTTAACCCCGACGGCCTGCCGCGCCTTGATGATGTGGCGGTGGACTGGAGCGTTCTGGGCTTCACGCTACTGCTATCGTTATTGACCGGAGTCATTTTCGGCCTGGCGCCGGCGCTGCAGACCGCGAAAACGGACATTCAGGACACTCTGAAAGACGGCGGGCGCAGTCAAAATTCCGGTGGCGGCCGTCTGCGCGGCGCGCTCGTTATCGCCGAGGTCGCGCTGTCATTATTGCTGCTGATCGGCGCAGGCTTATTGTTTCGTAGCTTCTGGCGAGTGTTGAGCGTCGATCCCGGCTTCGATGTGGAGGACGTTTTGACGATGCGTCTGCGGTTACCCGACGCAAAATATGACACGGCCGAAAAGATGATGGCTTTTTATGATGAAGCCATTCGTCGCGTCGCCGCCCTGCCTGGCGTGCGGAGCGCCGCCGTCACAAATGGATTTCCTCTCGTCGGCGCCGCTATCAATATCGCTTACTCCGTCGAAGGCCAACCCGCGCCGCAACCCGGCGAGGAGCGGCAATGTATAGTCCAATCGGTCAGCCCCGCTTACCATCAGGTCTTCGGCATCGGCCTGTTGTCCGGGCGATATTTCACGCCGCAGGATAACGCCGGCTCACAACCGGTGGTAATCGTTGACGAAGATTTCGCGCGAAAGCATTTCCCCGCGCTTCCTCTCAGTGAGGTCCTCGGCAAGCGCGTGGAGGTCGGCGGAGACAAGCTGCCCTGGCGCGAAATTGTAGGCGTCGTTCGTCACGTCAGGCATTACGGGCCTGAGCGAGAAGGTCAGCCGGAGATTTACCGCCTCTGGTCGCAAATGGGCAATGGCTGGGTCGCCAAACGCATGAACTTCATGGACCTGGCTGTGAAGACCGCCGCCGAACCACTCGGCTTCGTCGCGCTCATCAAACGCGAAATTCAAGTCATGGACAAAGATCAGCCGCTAGGCAACATTCGAACAATGGACAGTTACCTGGATGAATCTCTCGCCGCGCGACGTTTCACGCTGTCCCTGCTCGGATTGTTCGCGATCCTGGCCCTCTTATTTGGCGCTGTCGGGATTTACGGTGTGATGGCGTATACGGTCACACAGCGCACATACGAGATCGGCATTCGGCTGGCGCTCGGCGCGCAGTCCGGCGATGTGCTCAAACTGGTCGTGCGACATGGGCTGGCGCTGGTGTCAGCCGGCATCGCCCTCGGCCTGGCAGGCGCTTTCGCACTGACCCGCATGATAACCAGTCTCTTATTCATGGTTAGCGCCACGGACCCGGTAACTTTTCTCAGCCTCTCACTCCTGCTGGCGGCAGTCGCGCTGCTTGCCTGCTGGCTTCCCGCGCGCCGGGCGATGAAAGTCGATCCATTGGTCGCAATCCGCCATGACTGATGGAAAAAATTGAAACGCGGGGCAGGGAAGAATCACTCACCAATTGAAACATAGACAGGATTTACGGGATTTCTTAGGATTAAACATCATATGCAAAATCCTGAGAAATCCCGTAAATCCTGTCTATGTATGGTCATGTCGACTTGCGGCGAGCGGAAACATATAACTCGCGGAGTTCGTAGTACCGCTTTTAGGCGGAAATCTTCGGGCTCAGGCGCATTCCGCGACACCTAACGCTTCCGCCTGAAGGCGGTACTACGAACTATTTTCCGAGGAACACCATGAAAAAAATTGCGCTTCTCGTCTTAATTTCCCTTGGCGTCGGTTTGCTGGCGTCGGCTTGCGTCAACGGCAATAGCGCAGCGGTACAGGCCCAGACGCAGGGGGATTTTCAGAAGACTTTTTCCGTCCAATCCGGAGGCAGGTTGGTGATGGATGTGGAGCCGGGTTCCATTGAAGTGAAGACCACAGGCGATTCCAGGATTGTCGTGGACGTTTTCAGAAAGGTCGAACGTGGGAGCGCGGAGGAGGTACTGCGCCAGCACGAAATCAACTTCGATCAGCAGGGAAACGACCTTACCATCCGCGCAAGATTTCCAAACGGATTCATGAAGTGGCGCCGTCCCAGCCTGCGGGTGCGCTGGGTAGTTTCCATCCCACGCGAGTTCAACGTAGACCTTAAAACATCCGGCGGCGCCATCAGTGTGGACGACCTGAAAGGCGAAGTCCGCGCGAAGACTTCGGGTGGCGGTTTGAAGTTCGGGAAGATCGATGGCCCGATCATTGGAAACACTTCGGGAGGAAGCGTCAGCCTGGCCGGCTGCAACGGAAAGGTCGAAGTCCGAACGTCCGGAGGAGGAATAACCATCGGCTCCGGCGCGGGCGATTTATTAGCGGAAACCAGCGGCGGTGGGATCGAAATCGCGGATTTTGCCGGCGACGCCTTTGTCAGAACCAGCGGGGGGGGGATCAGGATAAACCGCATCGATGGCGCCATTGACGCTTCGACCTCCGGTGGCCCGATCGTCGCGGCGCTCGGCGCCCAGCCGAAGAAAGATTGCCGCCTGCACACCTCGGGCGGGGGAATTACCCTGGAGTTGGACGAAACCCTCGCTTTGAATATTAATGCGGAAGCGAGCGGCGGGGGCGTGTCTACCGATTTGCCGTTGACAGTCCAGGGGAAACTGCAAAACGGCTCGCTACACGGGACACTCAATGGGGGCGGGCAGACTCTGACGCTTCAAACCAGCGGAGGAAGCATTCACTTGCGCAAACTCGGAAAGCCGTAGCATCATTCAACAATGAAGACGATTGCGGCGCGGGCGCTTGACCAATTGAAGATCGACTATGAACTGCGGGCTTACGAAGTCAGCGAGGATGAACTCGACGCCGTCAGCGTGGCGCGCAAGGTCAACATGCCTCCCGAGGCCACATTTAAGACTCTGGTCACCCGGGGCGACAGGACCGGCGTAATTCTGGCCTGCGTCCCGGGCGACGCCGAACTGGATTTTAAGAAATTAGCCGCCGCGACAGGCGATAAAAAGGTTGAGATGGTCGCGGTAAAAGAAATACAATCTCTGACGGGATATATCCGCGGAGGCGTCTCGCCGCTCGGATCGAAGAAGAAATATCCTCTATATCTTGACCGCAGCGCGTTCGATCACGAACGCGTCAGCGTCAGCGCCGGACGGCGCGGGTTACAGATGATCCTTGCCCCGGAGGATTTGCGACGCGCCGCCAATGCGATAATAGCCGATCTGGCTAAACCTGCATCAAAGTAGCCTTCTCATCAAATCCCCCAATTAGAATATTAGACCCTCATTCGCCTTGATTTCCTTTCTGTCGTTGCTTGCCCGAATGGCAAATTCGGGACGGGCGTCCTCTCGGTATCCAATGCCAAAGATGGCGCTG
>DASUFM010000219.1:0-2580 GCA_036274535.1 Blastocatellia bacterium | reverse complement strand
TAGTCTGCTTCCCGCCTTGCGCAGCAACAAGATCCAGGGGCAGTCCAATTTCGTGAACCCCGGTCTGGAGTTGGTCAACGCGGGCATCGACGTCGGCGTGACGCCGAAATTGCGCGCCGTCTTCAACTACAATTATCTGCGGTTCATGCGTACTGAGCCGCTCGAACTCGCCCTGCTCCAGGACGGCATCCGTCACGAGATCGGCCACGATCTTGGAATCGGGTTCATTTATCGCCCGCTGCTGAGCGAAAACATCATCCTGACCGCCGGGGCCTCCGGGCTCAAACCCGGTCGCGGATTCACCGACATATATTCATCAAATTGCAATGGCATCCCGCAAGGTTGCGAAGCGAGCGCTCCCACGCTCTTCTCGACATTTGTGAAAGTGAAGTTTCGATATTGAGAGGTTGATCGCAGGCAGGATCAACGCATCGCCTGGGAGGCGATCAAGCAAGGATATCAGGAGGGCGAGGGGCTGATCATCAATCGGACAAGTAGGCGCATTCATTCTTTTTTGCAGCAGTCTCCTCCGGGTCTGGGATCTGCCGCTTATCGGCGCGGTCGATGCTTTTCAGATGAGGACAGAAAGGCATCGGCTGTCCTGACGAAGGAGCGAACGACGTCGTATAGCGCAACATTTTCTAGTGGGATACAAGCAGCGCCCTGGAAGAGAGTGACAGGTTAAGAAGTGTGCCTGTCACCCTCGTTCTATTTATAATCACTTTCCGCTCCTCGTATGTTGAGTCGCCCCCGAATCCCTGCAATGAAATTCCTCGTCGGTAATTCAGGCCGCACGATCATATGGGCCGTCGCCATCGTCATCATTTCGACGGTGGCGGCGACACTTGCGATGTGGCGCGCGCCGGCTTTGAGAGTGGCGGCGCGTGACGCGATGGTCCGCGCTCGCGGCACGGCGAGGCCGCCGGACGACGTCGTCATCGTGGCGATCGATGAAGCGAGCGTTAAACGCCTTGGGCGATTTCCGTGGCCACGGCGCTTGATGGCGCAGGCGCTTCACAAACTCTCCGACGCGCATCCGAAAGTGATCGCGCTCAACCTGCTCTACGCCGACCCGACGAATGAAGACGATGACGCGGCGCTCGCGGAAGCGGTCAAACGCGCGGGCAACGTCGTGGTCGCCGCGCAACTGGTCGAAGCGCCGCAGGGCGGGGCCGAATGGCTGCGCCCCCTTCCCACTATAGAAAAGGCGGCCGCCGCCGTCGGACACGGCAACGTGTTGACGGACATCGACGGCGTGGCGCGCTCTCTGACTCTCCGCAAAACCGATGACGGAGGTAACGCGCTCTGGGCGATGGCCGTCGAGGCGATTCGCGTCGGCGACCGCTTGCGCCCGGACGATGCGCGTGACATGCCGGAAGGGGTGAAGATCGGTTCTCGCCTCATTCCCATTGAAGCGGGCGAGGAGGCCGAAGATTTCTTGACGCCCGGGGAGGAAAGTTCAACGAAAATGTTCCGCGCGGACCGAATGGCGATTGACTACATCGGGCCGGCAGGTTCATTCGCCGACCGGACAGTGAGCGTCGCCGACTTGATTGACGGGCTCGTCAAACCCGACATATTCAACGGCAAATACGTCCTGATCGGGGCGACGGCGGCGGCGATGGGCGACCGCGTGGCGTCGCCGTTCGCCGCCGCCAGCGGCGCGACGACGCCGGGCGTCGAAGTTTTGGCCAACGCGATCACGACCATTCTGCGCTCGCGATTTTACTGGGAGACGCCCGATTGGGTCGCTGCGACGCTCGCGGCGCTGCTCGCGGCCGCCGTGATAGGCGCGATGACTCTGGCGCAAGGCAGGCGCGAATTTATTAAGCAGGTCGCCACTCTCCTGGGAATAACGGCGCTGACCGTGGGGTTTTCATATCTGGCTTTCGCTCGCTGGATGGTCACGCCGCCGATAGTCCCCTTAACGGTCTCGCTCATCGTCGCGGCGCCGCTGGCGCTGGCGCTGCGTTCGCTGATGGTCAGCGCGAGCCTGGACGATCGAATCGCCGAGATGACGCGAGAGAGCGCGCGACTTTCTCCATTCGCGATCGAAAACAAGGCCGCTGGCGCGAAGCCCGCCTGGTGGCCGCGCGGGATCTCTCGCAAGGCCCGCGCGCTGGCCGCGCTGCAGGAGCGGTTGCTCGCGCGGACGCAGTTCGTAGACAGGGCGATTCAATCGGTCGAAGACGGCCTTCTGATCGCCGACGCCGCGGGGCGCATCGCCTTCGCCAACCCCCGCGCCGCGAGAGTCTTCGGACTGCCCGAGCGCTCGCTGCTCGGCAGCAATCTGTTCGACCGGATAGACGAAATCGAGTATGGCGCAGACAATCCGACCGCTCACGGGGGAATGTCACGGCTGCTCAATGATCGCGTCGCGATTGAGCGGGAAATCGCTGTGGGGTCGGCGGATCCGCGATATTATACGCTGCGAATGGCCGCGGTCAGCGCTGATTCGAGCGGGTCCGGGGCTCTGCTGGGCGTGGTCGCCACACTCTCCGACATTACCAAACAGCGTGAGTTGCAGCGAACGCAGAACGACGTGATGCGTCTCGTGACTCATGAGATGAAGACGCCGTT
>DASUFM010000218.1:0-3048 GCA_036274535.1 Blastocatellia bacterium | reverse complement strand
GATCATCGCGGGCCTGATCCCGACGGCCTTCGGAAAAGGGGCTGGCAGCGCGCAACGCTCCGCCATCGCCGTCACGATCATCGGCGGGCAATTGTTCTGTCTGCTGCTGACACTGTTGTTGACGCCGGTCGCTTATGAGTTGCTGGACCGCTGGAGCCCGAAGGCGATGCGCGGACGCCAGTGGAGTTGGAGGGCTCTCTTCAAGAGGGCGAGCGAAAAGCCGAATGAGTGACATTTGGACAGCAGGAATCACCGCCACTTTAGCCACGAATGAACACGAATGAACACAAATCTCTTTCTTGATCCTGCAGGGTAGCCATTCGTGAATATTCGTGCTCATTCGTGGCTGAAATCATCCGCGCCAAAAATATAGGCGACATACTTAGATGGAACTTTGCCTGAACACCGGCGCTTCAGGATCTATCCTTCACAGACCTATTTCTTTCAAAAAGCCGCGAATTTCGCCGGCCACTTCCGCCGGTTTCCCCAGCATCATGAAATGGCCGGCGCCTCCGATCTCCTTCAACCGGGAATTCGGCGCTTTACGTGTCATTGACTCGGCTGCGGAGCGCGACATCACGATGCTGTGTTCGGCGCGCAAAATCAGCATCGGGCACGAAATCTTTTCGACCGCTTCCCACATATCCGCCGGCCGCCAGCTTCCGTAGGTTTCAGGATCGAGCGCGAAACGAAAGCCGTCGTCGCTTCTGAGCATTCCGGCTTCGATGAATGAAAGGAAAGATTCATCCGGAACCGCGCCATCCACCTGGCGCATTCCCTTCAGGACGTCATTCAATGACGGAAAAACGCGGGCGATCGCGGTTGCGCGCTGGCGAAAATATTCCACCTGCTCATCGAGGACGCGCGGGTTGACGTCCATATAGACCAGCGCTTTCGGCTTCGGTTCGAGATAGGCTGCGAAATAGAGAGAGGCGAGCGAACCGTTGGAATGGCTGATCAGGGCGAACTCTTTCCCGCCCAGAGCTTCCGCCGCCGCCCTGATATCATCGGCATAATCCGCCGTCGAGTAAGCCGGAGGGCGCGCCCACTCGCTCTCGCCGTGTCCTCGCAGATCGAGTCGCAACGCCGCGTATTCAGGTAAATGACCGAGTATCGGGCTCCACAGCCCTCGATGGCTGGAATTCCCATGAACGCAGAGCAGCGCCGGCTCCATTCCTGCCCGAAAGTCGAAAGCCAGCTTCGGCGCGCGTGATTCAAGAAAACGTGTTTCAATGGATTCGCTCATAACGATGAACTGGATTCAAGCTATTAGTTTGCTCACGACCCTGCCGCTTACGTCGGTCAGCCGGAAGTCGCGGCCCTGGAATCGGTATGTCAGTCTGGTGTGATCCAACCCCATCAGATGCAGCATGGTGGCGTGCAGATCATGAACCTCGACCGGGTCTTCCGCCACGTTGTAGCCAAGTTCATCGGTTTGCCCGACTGCGACGCCAGGTTTGATACCGCCGCCGGCCATCCACATCGTGAACGCGCGCGGGTGATGGTCGCGGCCCAGGAAGCGCGACCCTTTACGCTCCTCGTTCATAGGCGTGCGCCCGAACTCTCCGCCCCAGACCACCAGCGTGGAATCGAGCAGCCCGCGGTCTTTCAGATCCCTGATCAGCGCCGCCGCCGCGCGATCTGTTTCGCGGCATAGATATGCGAGCGAGCTGACGATGTCGTTGCTCGGCACGTCACCGTGCGTGTCCCAGCCCCGATGGAAGAGTTGTACGAAGCGCACTCCGCGCTCGACCAGCCGGCGGGCCAACAGGCAGTTGTTGGCGAACGAGACCTCACCCGGTCTGGCGCCGTACATCTCCAGAACGTTGCGCGACTCCCGGGAGATGTCGGTCAACTCCGGCACACTGGTTTGCATTCGATAGGCCATTTCGAACGCGGCGATGCGGGTTTCGATCTCAGGGTCGCCGGTCTCCGCGAGCCGCATCTGATTCAGATTGCGCGCAGTGTCCAGCGATTCGCGCCTCGCCTCGGCGCTCAGTCCTTCGGGATTCGTCAGGTATAAGACCGGTTCGCCTTTGGCGCGGAACTCCACGCCCTGATAGACGGTCGGCAGAAAACCCGGCCCCCAGCACGATTTGCCTCCGTCCGGGTTCCCACGCCCGGAAAGCAGCGCGACGAAGCCGGGCAGGTCTCGGTTTTCGCTCCCCAGCCCGTAGGTCAGCCACGATCCGATGCTGGGCCGCCCTATGATCTGGTGACCAGTGTTGATGAAGATTTGCGCCGGCGCATGGTTGAATTGCGTGGTCTGCACGGAGCGTATGATGGCGATCTCGTCGGCGATCGAAGCGGTGTGCGGCAGCAGTTCGGAGATTTCAGCGCCGCATTCTCCGTGGCGTTTGAAGCCGTGCGGCGAACCGAGCAGGCGCGGCGTCCCCTTGATGAAGGCGAAGCGCTCGCCTTTGGTAAAGCTTTCGGGAATCGGCCGGCCGTTCAATTCTTCCAGCTTCGGCTTGTAATCGAACAGATCGAGCTGCGACGGCCCGCCGGCCATAAAAAGATAGATGACGCTCCTGGCCTTCGGCGCGAAGTGCGGCTGCTTCGGCTCCATCGGCGATTGCGCGAAGAGATCCTGATCGAGCAGCGACGACAGCGCCAGCGCGCCGATGCCGAATCCCGTCTGCCTGAAGAAATGACGGCGCGTGATCTGCTTTAGCGATTCATTCTTTTCGTTCATAAAATTCTTCCCGCCTCTCTTTTGTGGGACAAATGACAAGTTTGGCTGTGTCCCATTTCATTCCTTCGTCAAAGTCTCGTCCAGGCTGAGCAGTGTATTTGCGACCACTGTCCACGCCGCAAGTTCAGACGGATTCGTCTTTTCGTCCATGTCTTTGAGCAGAGCGCGAGCCGCCGCGCTGTCCTTAGTGAAGCGGGCGAGTTGGCGTTGATATAAAGCCATGAGTTCATCTATCTCTTTTTCGTGTGGGCGGCGCGATACGCAGAGCCGGAAGCCGTAGATCAGACGATCGCGCAATTCCGGCCCCGCTTCGGCCAGAATGCGTCCGGCCATGCCTCGCGCGAAATCGAAGA
>DASUFM010000217.1:0-3784 GCA_036274535.1 Blastocatellia bacterium | reverse complement strand
TGTACGAGTAATCCGATTCCAGGGGGCCCTGGAATCGGACGGCTGACAGCGTGGAAGCAGTGGCCGGCGAGATGTAAGCTCGTGATTCGCGGGTCTCAACATCATTGATCGCTTCGCTTAGCCGGAAGAGAAAATCGTTCCGCGCGCCATGGCGCGTACGCAACCGCGTAACGGCCATGTAGTACCGCGTAAAGCCTTCCGCCAGCCACAGTAGCTGAGTCTCGACTTCGCGCGAGTAGTCGTGCGGCCAATATTCCACCGGACGCATGCGCATCAGGTTCCATAAATGAAAATGGTTATGGTTGACGGAGGCGAGCAGTCGCGCAGGCGACGAATCTTCATTGTTCGGACGAACGATCTGCAAGTGGGAGTTCATCGATTGGACTTCAGGCAGGGTGTTTAGATCCGGCCCCTCGATGCGCTGCTTGAAGATGTAAAAGTAAAGATACTTGTCGAACGGCCGTTCGCCGAAGATGGCGTACTGCGCACGATCGATGCTGGTCAAAATCCCGACCATCTCCGCCGTCCTTTCCTTGGAGTACCAGCCGACCGGCGTGGTCGCGAAATAGTGTGGCTTCCCATCGACATCGAACTTGGTCAGATCAAACCGGCCCACCATCGTCTGCGAATCCGCCAGCGTGTCGAAGTCAGCCGCCGTATAAACCGCCGGGTCGCCGCTCTCCTTCAGCGTTGAAAGTGTTTTCCAACCCTCCGGAACCTCGAACCGGACCGTGCTCGCGAGATCCCGGCGGTTCTGCACCATCATGAAGAAGTGGCCCCCCGTGAAAAATCCGCAATCGTTGTCCAAGTACGCCTGGGCGGCGGAAAGCACATTCGCCCGATAGCTGAATGAGACTTTTATCTCTTTGCCGCCTCCGGTCTCCACCACCCAGCTCTGTTTGTGCGGCATCCTGTACGCCAGCGTTTGGCCTTTCGCGTCTGTGATCTTCAGATTCAGAAAATTCTTGATGAAAAAACTGGTCGCATAGATCCCAGGCCTTATCAGAGGCAAATCCAAACGCAACTGCGACGTATTCACGTTCTTAATCTCAGCCGTTACGTGATAAAGCTGCTCGCCCAGGTGCTCGACCTTAACGACATAAGAGACCTGCAGATCGGAAGCATACGCCCGCGTCGCCGCCGAACCCGATAAGCCCAGCCAGATGACAAAACCGACTATCAAAAAAACACTTTTCCTTCTCTTCATAACTGACCTCGTAGAGCGCGATTGTTAGGGCGGATTGCAATTGCATGTATGGTAGGCGCCTCGGATCAGCGCCGCGAGCGGTAGCGAGCGGGGCTTGCCATTGAAGCGACGCTTGCGGCGCTGATCCGTTCACGCAATTGCAATCCGATTTAGTGATCCGATTCAAAAGAAAAACGGTCGCTGGCAAATGAATGGCCGGCGGTGTTGGAGAATGGAAGCCGACTGCGCATATCGGATGGGAAGTCCAGATCGCGTATGCCGCGAGCCATGCCATCGGCCATAGACAGAAGCAGCCCTTTGAAATGCAGCAGAACCTTCTCCATCATCTCCTCGGTGAAAACCTGTGAGTTGTACATCAGTCGTATGAGCGTCTGGATCCCCGGCACGATCATCAGCATAAGCTCAGTCTGCGGCGGGTCGAGATAGTTGAAATCCGTGATCTCCAGACTATGGCGTCCTTCGGTGAGAAATTCGTCTACCGGAAAATTTTCAAAGACCAGTAGACTCTCGAATATCCGCTCACCCTCTCCGATCCCAACCCACTTCCGCACCTCGCTCAGCGGGCTATACTCATACTCCCGGCTCTCCGCCTGCTCCGCCTGCAATTTCCTTAACCAGTCGCCGACATCTTCTTCCCATCTAACCATTACCCGCACCGGCAAACTGTTGATCAACAAACCTACCATCCCCTCCACACCCTCTATCTCCGCGGGCCGCCCGCTGACCGTCGCGCCATACACCACATCTTCCTCGCCGCTGTAACGACTCAATAACAACGCCCAGGCGCCCTGCGCCAGAGTGTTGATCGTCACCTGTTCGCGCTGGGCGGCTTCTCTCAGACGCCGGCTCTCTTCTTCACTCAGACGCTGGCGCGATTCCCGCATCTCACTTCCAGAAGCGGCGGCGCCGGTTCCGGGCAGCCGGAGCCTGGTGGGGGCGCGATGACCGGCGAATGCCCGGCGCCAATAGGCTTTTGCGGCGTTCATATCCTGGCGTTGGAGCCAGGATATGTAGCGCTGGAATGGGGGCGGGAGCGGAAGATTTAAGCCTAGACCGAGGCGAGCGGCGTCGTAGAAGGAGAGGACTTCCTTGAGAATCATGGGAACCGACCAGCCATCGAGCAGAAGGTGGTGATGGCTCCACATGAAGTGGTATTGGTCTTCTCCAAGGCGTATGAGCCCCAACCTCATCAGGGGAGCCGTTGATACATCGAAACCACTGGCGCGGTCCTCTTTGAGCAAACGATCCAGTCCCGCCTTTTGCTCTTCAGCAGGCAGATGGGACCAATCCATTTCGGTCCATGGTATGTCCACATGTTGTAGCGCCACCTGATGCGGCTCGCTCAGTCCTTCCCAGGCGATGGCTGTACGCAAAACGGCGTGGCGAGAGATGACCGTCCGCCAGGCCTTCTTCATGGCCTCAACATCCAGGCGGCCGCGCAAGCGGCAACTGATCTGTTCGACGCCGATACCGGATCGGGGGCCGTATAAATGGTTGAAGAGCATCCCCTGTTGCATAGGCGATAGAGGGTAGATGTCCTCGACGGATCGGTATTTATGAACCAATCCGGCCAACTGTTGCGCAGTCAACCTCGCCAGAGAGAAATTCGACACATCCTCTTCCACCACCGCATCAGACAGCGGCGCCACAAAAGCGGCCAGATCGGCGATGGTCTGACGCGTGAAAATATGCTCCGGACGCAATCGCAGTCCCTCTTGTTTGGCCCGCGCGGCGACCTGCAGACTGAGTATGGAATCGCCGCCGAGTTCAAAGAAGTTATCAAAGACTCCTATCTGTTCAATCCCCAGGGTCTGCGACCATAGGCGAGCCAGACTCTCCTCAATCGCGTTACGCGGAGCCACATGGGGCGTTTGCAGTTCCGGTCTCGAATGGTCAGGAACCGGTAAAGCCTTGCGATCGACTTTACCGTTCGGGGTCAGTGGCATTCTATCCAGAACCATGAAGGCGGCAGGCGTCATATAATCCGGAAGCCGCTTTTTCAGATAAGAGCGCAGTTCGCCAGTTTCCGGCGCGGCGCCTTCATCAAACACAAGATAAGCCACCAGTTGTTTGGTTCCATCCGGATTGGAACCGGCCCGATGATCCTCATGAGCCGCCACGACCGCTTCGCGGACTTTCTCATGCTGTAACAACACGGCTTCGATCTCGCCAAGTTCGATCCTGTGCCCATGCGCTTTGACCTGATTATCCAGGCGACCAAGAAATTCTATGGCCCCGTCCGGTCTGAGTCGCGCCAGATCACCCGTGCGATATAACCTTGCGCCGCCCACATCGCTGAAGGGGTCCGGGATAAACTTCTCGGCGGTCGTGTCAGGGCGGTTCTTGTAACCGCGCGCCAGCCCATCGCCGCCGATCAACAACTCGCCAGCCGTTCCAACCGGGACCGCATGCATCCATTCATCCACCAGATAAATCTGTGTGTTCGCAATCGGGGTTCCAATGGGAATCACGTTCTCATGGGATTCCACGCGATGAATGGCCGACCAGATCGTAGTCTCGGTCGGTCCATACATGTTCCAGACGCTCGCTCCTCGTGGTAACAGTTCCCCGGCCAGG
>DASUFM010000216.1:0-18021 GCA_036274535.1 Blastocatellia bacterium | reverse complement strand
GTGCGCACGCCAAGTTCCTTAATCGCCACTTCCATCGGGTCGAAGGGATCGCTCTGGCTGGCCAGAATGCCGAATTCGATGAGTTCATGAAAGGTCTCCGGCAGCGTTTCCCGACGTTGATCACTCACGTCGCAAAGCTCGCCGCGGGCGAGAATCCTGCTGACCGACATGCGGTTGAGGGTGAGTGTGCCGGTCTTATCGACGCACAGCACGGTGGCGGAACCCAATGTCTCGATCGCGGGCGGGCGCCGAGTCAGCACTCTTTTCTGCGCAATCCGCCAGGCGCCCAGCGACAGAAAGATCGTGAGGATGACTGGAAACTCTTCCGGCAGCATCGCCATCGCGAGGGCGATCCCGACTAATATGCCGGTAAGCCAATCGGCCCTGGTCGTTCCATACAAAACCGTCACCGCCACACACAAAGATAAGCCCACGACTGAAAAGAGTCGGACCATCCGCCGGGTCTCCTTTTTCAGCAAAGTCTCTTCAGTCACGGTCGTTTGCAGCGCCTTGCCGATCTTTCCCATTTCAGTGCGTACGCCGGTCGCCTGCGCCTGGGCAATACCCCGGCCTTGAACCACCAGTGTGCCGGAGTAAATGAAAGGCAGATCGTCGCCGCCAGGGCGACTCAACTCCGTCACGCCGTCCCAGGCGATTTTGCGCACGGGGACGGCTTCGCCAGTCAATAAGGATTCATTGACCGAGAGGTTGGTCGACGACAAAAGCGCCGCATCGGCCGGCACACGGTCTCCTTCATTGAGCGCCACAATGTCTCCACGCGCCACATCACGGCCGGCAATCCGCTTTTGTCGGCCGTCGCGGATGACGAGCGCTCGCGGGCTGGAAAGATCGCGTAACTTGTCCAGGACTCGCTCGGTTTTATGTTCCTGGTAAAAAGTGATCCCGATGATAATGAAGACGAAGGCGAGCAGCATCAACGCCTCTTGCACATCGCCGAGGATAAGATAGACCGCGCCGCCGGCGACCAGCAGAAGGAACATTGGTTCGCGCGCGACTTCGAGAGCGATGGCGAATAGACTACGCTGTTTTGCCGAAGGGAGTTCGTTATAACCTTCCGCTTTCAACCTTTCGGCAGCCTCTCTTTCAGAGAGCCCTCTGACGGTGTTTAGATCAAATGCGCCAATCATCGTAAATGAATAGATGATCGCTGAGCGGCGCCGAAAGAGCGGTAGCCAGCGACCCCACTCTCAATCCTCTGTGTGACGCCCCGGAAAAGCGGTGGAAATTCGCCACAAGAAATCTACCGAATACGAGAACTCTTAGACTGAACTCTTAACAGCAACAGGTATGCCACAGTGATCTAGAGCCGCGCGTAATCGCCGCCGCTACAAAAGCGCGTCTCGCTTCGGAAATATCAGTCGGCGAAGTCATCTCGCGGAAAGTATATTCCGCAACGCTGGACGAAGACACGGCATAACGTTTGCTTAATTCAATTTGGATTCGGCAACCGGCACGCAAACGCTAAATCATCAAGAGGCGATTGTCGGCGTCGCCTCCTGAGAAGAAAGAGACGCGACCATCAAATTGGCGCGGACAGAGTTGAAGGAGCTTTCATTATGGCGACCACACCAATTTATACACTCGACTTCGACGAGATCGGTCTGAAAGACGTCGCCCTTGTCGGCGGCAAGAACGCCTCGCTCGGTCAACTTTTCAACGCATTGAAACCGCTGGGCGTCGGCGCGCTCGACGGCTTCGCCACTACGGCCGACGCTTATCATCGGCTGCTCATCGAACGCGACCTCGGATCCCGATTGCGCTCTTTGCTCTCGGACTTCGACCCAGAAGACGTTGGCGAACTCGCCGCGCGCGGACACGCCGCGCGCGCAGCCGTGCTGGAGACGCCACTGCCCGATGATTTGCGCTCGGCGATCCTGTCCGCTTACGACCGGCTCCGCTCCCGGCTGGGGCGTGAGCAGGAGTTGGCGATCCGCTCGTCCGCCACCGCCGAGGATCTGCCCGAGGCCTCGTTCGCCGGGCAGCAGGAGACCTTCCTAAACGTCCGCGGGCGCGAAGCGTTACTGCGCGCGGCGCAAGCCTGCTTCGCCTCGCTCTTTACCGATCGCGCCATCAACTATCGCGCCCTTCACGGCTTCGACCACCTGCAGGTCGCTCTCTCGGTCGGCGTGCAGCCGATGGTCCGATCCGACAAGGCTTGCGCGGGCGTGATCTTCACGCTCGACACCGAATCGGGCTTCCGCGACGTGGTCGTCGTGACAGGTTCTTACGGGCTGGGTGAGTTCGTGGTGCAGGGCGTCGTCACGCCCGACGAGTGGATGGTCTTTAAACCGACGCTCGCGAAAGGCCACCACGCGATCATCGGGCGGCGCGTCGGATCCAAAGAAGTTCGATTGGTCTACGCCGACGGGAGCCGCGCCACGCGCAGCGAGCCGACGCCGGACGAAGAACGCCGTCGCCTCTCGCTCAATGATGACGAAGTCCTGAAGCTGGCGCGCTGGGCCTGCCTGGTCGAAGAGCATTACTCCGAGCTGGCGGGACATCCGCAGCCGATGGACCTTGAATGGGCGAAGGACGGGCTGACCGGAGAGCTCTTCATTCTGCAGGCGCGCCCGGAGACGGTTCATTCGGCGAAGCCGCGCACGGCAATGGCGGAGATCTATCGCTTGAAAGGCGAGGCGGGAGAGCCGCTTGTGACCGGTCAGGCGATCGGCGAGAAGATCGGCGTCGGGCGCGTGCGCGTCGTGCGCGACGCAGGGGCGCTAACGAAGGTCGCGGACGGCGACGTGCTGGTCGCCGAGATGACCGATCCGGATTGGGAGCCGGTGATGAAGCGTGTCGCCGCCCTCGTCACCGACCAGGGCGGACGCACCGCGCACGCGGCCATCATCTCACGCGAACTCGGGCTGCCCTGCGTCGTGGGCGCGGGCGACGCGACCGGCGTCCTGCGCGACGGCGATGAAGTGACGGTCTGCTGCGCCGAAGGATCGAAGGGCAGAGTCTACGCCGGACGCATTCCCTTCGAAGTCGAGCGGATTGGCGCCAGCAGCGTGCCTCAAACACGCACGCGGGTGATGCTCAACATCGCCGATCCCAGCCGGGCTTTCTCCGTCGCCGTAATCCCCAATGCGGGCGTCGGCCTGGCGCGCCTCGAATTCATAATCAATAATCACATCGGCATCCACCCGATGGCGCTCGCGCGCTATCCGAAATTGAATGACCCGCAGGCGGTCAAGGAGATTGCCGCGCGCGTAGGCGAAGAGGACCCGCGCGAATTCTTCATCCGGCGCCTGAGCGAAGGGGTCGGCCGCATCGCCGCCGCCTTCTACCCGAAGCCGGTCATCGTCCGAACCAGCGATTTCAAGACCAACGAGTATGCCCGGCTTCTCGGCGGGCGCGAGTTCGAGCCTGAAGAAGAGAACCCGATGCTGGGCTTCCGGGGCGCGTCACGCTACTACGACCCACGCTACGCCGAGGGCTTCGCCCTGGAATGCGCGGCGCTCGCGCGGGCGCGGCGCGAGATGGGATTGGCCAATGTCAAAGTGATGATCCCTTTCTGCCGCACGGTCGACGAAGCCAGGCGCGTGATTGAAATGATGGCGGCCAACGGTTTGAAGCAGGGCGAGGACGGCCTCGAGGTCTATGCGATGTGCGAACTGCCGTCGAACGTCGTGTCGGCGGACGAATTTCTGAAGGTCTTCGACGGATATTCCATCGGCTCGAACGACTTGACGCAGCTCGTGCTAGGACTCGACCGGGATTCGGGGACAGTCGCTCACCTGTTCGACGAACGCAACGCGGCGGTGCGGCAAATGATCGCGCGCGCGATCGAAGCGGCTCACTTCGCCGGCAAGCCGATCGGCATATGCGGCCAGGCGCCGTCCGATTACCCGGACTTCGCCTCCTGGTTGGTCGGGCAGGAGATCGACTCGATCTCGCTCAACCCGGACACGGCCATTAAGACCGCCCTTGTCATTGCCGAAGAGGAGGCGGCGCAAGCTCAGGCGCGCGCAGCCTGATATGTCGATCAAGGCCAATGTTCGCTAACTCCAGTGATCCGTTCGATGCGAATGCGAAAAACTATCACATCCGACAATCCCTCCCTGGCTTTCGATTCGACCGGCGTCAAGTATGGGAACCTCTGGAACATCGCGGCCATTATTCGATCCCGCTCGGCCGTATCGTAGACCTCCTCGAACTGGCCGAACGCGATTACGCTCAGCCAGTTGAAACTGTCTTTGATCTCATCCACCTGAAGGCAAACGTATGGGTTGGCGCGCATGATTTGTATTTTGCGTCCGGGCATCGAGTGAATGTAGATGGCCTCGCCGTCGAAGAAGTAATTGACCGGGACGACGTAAGGCATGTCATGGTGACAACATCCTAAACGTCCGATGTTCTGGTTAAGCAGCAATTCGCGCGCCTCTCTGTAGCCGATTTCGCTAATCATCTTTCATCTCCTTGATGAAAGATTGCAAGGAGCGTGCCTCAGCGAGCGAAGCCGCCTTTCCAATGTCGGAAGCGCCCGTCTGGCCACTTCGCCAACAGCCTCTTCAACTTCCTGCGAGAGCCTGGCGCCGGCGGCGAAGTTTTTCCCTTCGATCCCGTAGACGATCAGACTCCGGGGAAGCTCGCCCATGGCGCGAGATAATTCGATCGCTTCGGCCACGCCGAACGCATGCGTAGAGCAGCGGAAAGCGTCCTTCGGGAGCGGCCGCGTTTTCGCGTCGAGCCGGTGTATCGTGCCCGGCTCCGCGCCTGACATCACGGCGTCAATGACGATCACCGTCTCTGCGCCCCGCCAGGCCTCCATCAACGCCGCGCCATCGCCGCCTTGTTCAAGAACCATGACAGAATCCATGAGACGCTCCTTCAACCGGCGGGCGACGATCAAACCTGCCGCGTCATCGCCGCGATATTCATTGCCGATTCCGATGATCAATGTGAGGAAAGGCGGTTGTGACATCTCTATTCGCGCTCGATTTCAAGCCGCAGAAAATGGGTCGCGCAGGAGATGCATGGATCGTAATTCCGCACCGCCTGCTCACAGCGCCAGGTCAGTTGTTCCTTCGGCAAATCCAGATAGTGATGCGCGAACTGACGAAGATCGGTCTCAATGCGCTTCTGATTCTGCGATGTCGGCGGGACGATCTTCGCGTCGGCGATCAATCCTTGCTCATCAATCGTGTATCGGTGATAGAGCATCCCGCGCGGCGCTTCGGTGGCGCCGTAGCCGACGCCCGGCCGCGGGACGATTTCGACCGCCGCCCTGTCCGGCGCTTCGTACCCATCAATGATCCGCAGAGCCTCATCGCAGGCATACAGAACTTCAACACTGCGCACGATGACGCTCCGGAACGGGTTGCGGCATTCGGACGACAAACCCGCCTCGCGGGCGGCCTCACGCGCCAGCGGCGACAGCTTGTCGAAATTCAGGTTGTAGCGCGCCAGCGGCCCGGCCAGATACTCGCCGCGACTTTTGAGCGTCGAATGCAGAGCGTTCGAGTAAGACACCTGCTCCTCGATCACGTGTTCATCGAATTCACTCGCGGAAATATCCAGCCCCCTGTTTGAGACAATCCGACCTTCATTGAAAGGATATTCGTTCTCGTGTCGCAGCGCGACAAATTCATAATCCCGCTCGAGCTCGAAATCGGGAAAGTCCAGCGTGGCCGTCCACCGCACGGTCTCCTCCGCTTCGTCGCGCGCCCGTTTCAAGGCCTCGGCGAGCCCGAGCAGTTCGCGCTTCGCCGGCAGTTTGTAAAACCCTCCGACGCGAATATTGATCGGATGAATCTCGCGCCCGCCGAGCAGCGCCACGATTTCATTGCCCGCCTTCTTCAGCCTCAGTCCGCGCTCGACGACAGCGCGATGATCTTTCGCCATCGCGAACGCGTCCTCATAGCCGAGAAAATCCGGCGCATGCAGCAGGAAGATGTGGAGCGAGTGGCTTTCGATCCATTCGCCGCAGTAGACAAGGCGCCGCAGCGCGCGCAACTGCCCGTCCACTTTGACGCCGAAAGCGTCCTCCATCGCGTGAACGGCGCTCATCTGGTAGGCGATGGGGCAGATGCCGCAGATGCGCGACGTAATGTCTGGAGCCTCGCTGTAATGCCGCCCGCGCAGAAAGGCTTCAAAGAAGCGCGGCGGCTCGAAGATCTTCAGGCGAACTTCCTCGACGGCGCCGCCCTTTATCTTAATGTACAACGCGCCCTCGCCTTCGACGCGGGCGAGGTAGTCAACCTTGATCGTCCCGCTTTTCATGCGCTTCGCTCTCCTGGCGGAAATCCGGGGCCCACGCGTAGAAGGTTCGGTAGACGCGCGCCAGCTCCTGCTCATTCATGCCCAGACCGCCAAACCATGCGCTCAATGAAGCCGTGTTCGGCGTCTCCTTCGGCCCGTAGCAACCGTAACAGCCGCGGTCATATGTCGGGCAGAGCGCGCCGCAACCGGCGTGAGTCACCGGGCCGAGGCAGGGCGCGCCGTGCGCGACCAGCACGCACACGTTTCCGCGCCGCTTGCATTCCACGCAGACGCTGTGCGGCGGCGTGTTCGGCTTACGCTCATTGAGGAAGGCGCTGATGACGTCGATGAGCTGTCGCTTGTTGATCGGGCATCCCTGCAGCTCGAAATCCACTTTGACGTTCGCCGAGATCGGCGTGGATTGGTCGAGCGCGCTGATGTATTCCGGCGTCGCGTAAACGATGTTGATGAACTCGCGCACGTCGCGGAAGTTCCTCAACGCCTGAACGCCCCCGGCGGTGGCGCAGGCGCCGATTGTCACCAGATATTTCGACGCGCGGCGCACTCGCTGAATTGTCTCGGCGTCCTGCGGAGTCGTGATCGAGCCGTCAACCAGCGACAGGTCGTATGGACCCTTGACTGTCGCGCGTGACGCCTCGACGAAGTAAGCGATCTCGATCTCTTCGGCGACGGTCAGCAGTTCGTCCTCGCAATCGAGGAGGGTCAACTGGCAGCCGTCGCAAGAAGCGAATTTCCAGACCGCGAGTTTTTTGCGCTTGCGCGCCATTTCAAATCTCCCGTATGCTCAGCCAAGGTCCGACGCGATCGAATCGAAAGACCGGCCCGTCCTTGCAGATGAAGGTCGGGCCGAACATGCAGCGCCCGCAAAATCCGACCGCGCATTTCATATTGCGCTCCATCGAAATGAAAATGCTATCCTCGCTCACGCCCCGCTTTTGAAGCTCGATCACTGTGAATCGCATCATCACCTCCGGGCCGCAAATCATCGCGACGGCCCGCGCCGGATCGAATTCCGCCCCGCCGACGAGCGTTGTGACGACGCCGACATGGCCGCGCCAGCCCTGGCCGGCGGGCACGTTATCAACAGTCACTTCGACTTGCAGGTCGAACCTGCCACGCCATTTTTCCAACTCGCTTTGATAAAGAATGTCGCCGGGCGCGCGCGCGCCGTAGAGCAGCGCGATCCGGCCGTATTTTTCGCGTCGCGCGAGAATGTGATAGATGGCCGGGCGCAGCGGCGCCAGCCCGATGCCGCCGGCGATGATTACGACATCCTTGCCCGCCGCCTCTTCAACCGGCCAACTCACGCCGAACGGACCGCGCACGCCGATCACATCATCGCGCTTGAGCCTGCTCATCGCCTTCGTAACAACGCCGACGGCGCGCACGGTGTGTGTAATCACTCCCGACTTCAACGGATCGCCGCTCATCGAGATCGGGACTTCGCCCGCGCCGAAGACGTATAACATATTGAACTGGCCGGGTAGAAACCGGAGGCTGCCGCCAACGTTCACAGGTTCGAGGTCGAGCGTGAACGTGTCGCGCGTGTCGCGCCGGACTCGCCGGATACGCCAGGGCGTGGCCAGCATCGGGTCGGGCAACCCCGCCGGCATTCCCGATGTCATCGGTCTATCGTTCAATCATGCGCCCCATAAACGTCCAACATTTGCAACCTTGTGGCATGCAGCCGCTCTGCCATGATCGCTGCGACCCGCTTGAGCAATTCATAGCCGAGGCGCGGGTCCTCGTCGCATTTCTTGCGCAGGCATTTTCCGTCGAGCGCAAACGCCCGCGTCGCCTCGATCGCGCGCGCGTCGAAGCGCCATTTGTACGGCGGGACCAGCCACGACCAACCCAGCACATCGCCCGCGCCCAGAGTCAGTATCGGCGCAGACCCGCGCCCGGGCGTGAAGACTTCAAGCGCGACCTTACCGTCGCGAACGAGGTAGAACTGATCGGCGTCCTGGCCCCCGCGAAAGACCACTTGCCCGGCCTCGAATCGCGCATTCTTCGCGCAACCGGCGAGAAATTGAATGTCGCCCGGCGGCAGGCCGCGAAAGAAAGGATGCTCTGTCAACAGACGCTCAAGCGTTTCCACCACTTCCCTCCTCCGATTGCGAACCGGCCGCTTCGGTTTCGCGGATGGCCCGCGTCTCTTCGGTGATGTCGATTCCCACCGGACACCACGTGATGCAGCGTCCGCAACCAATACAGCCTGACGTGCCGAACTGATCGATCCACGTCGCCAGTTTGTGCGTCATCCACTGCCGGTAGCGCGACCTCGGCGTCGCGCGGACGCTGCCCCCGTGAATGTAGGTGAAATCCACCGTGAAGCACGAATCCCACCTGCGCCACCGCTCGGCGTGCTCGCCCGTTAAATCCGTCACGTCTTCCACAGTGGTGCAAAAACAGGTCGGGCAGACCATCGTGCAATTGGCGCAGGTCAGACAGCGCGCGGTGACGTCGTCCCATCGCGGATGTTCGTAGTTGCGATAGAGCAGCCCTTTGATGCCAGTGGTGTCGAGCGTGCGGCCCATTTGCGCGGCCGTCCGCTCAATGACCTCTTCAGCCTTCCGCCGTTCAGATTCGCTCGCGACGCGGTGGGGCGCGGCTTGAAGGATTTCCGCGCCGCTCTCCGTCCCGACCTCGACGACGAAGTAATGGCGGTCCGCTTCGAGCACCTCGGTCATCGCCAGGTCAAAGCCGAATGACGCCTTCGGCCCCGTTTTCATCGAGACGCAGAAGCACGTGCCGCCCCCCTTTCCGCAGTTGACCGCGATGATGAATGTTTGCTCGCGCCGCGCCTGATAGATCGGATCGACGTATGGCCCGTCGAAGAAGACCAGGTCTTGAACGGCGATCGCGTGCAAATCGCAGGAGCGGGCGCCGATGAAAGCGAACTTCGGAGCGGGATCATTCTCAGCGATGAAGCGCAGGCTCCGCCCGTCGCGTGTGACCTGCGACAACCGCACGTCGGCCGGGTGCAGAAACTTCTTCCATGAGTGAGGCCCGACGTTGAAGCCGAAAAGCGCGCCGTCATTACGCCGCTTCACCCGGTATACCCCGCCTTCCTGTTCATCAGTCCAACCCTCCGGCAAATCGGCGACAGAAGTCATCTCATCGTAGATGATCGCTCCGTCACGCAAAATCGGCCCGATAACGCGGTAGTCCTTTTCAAGTAATGCGCCAATTAGACACTGAAGATCGCCTCGCTCAACAATTAACGAGGCCCCTACCTCTGCCGCTTTACCTTGCATGCTTCTCCATTACATATTCGACGCAGCCATCCAGGGAAGCCACTTTCGGGTAATCGGCTTCGGGGACCTCGACGCCAAGTTCCTTGTTCAGCCCGATGGCAAAATTCAGAAAGTCCATCGAATCAATATCGAGCTGGTCACGGAAGCTGACCTGCGGCTTGATCTGAGTCAGATCGGCTTCCGGCGCAATCCCCCCAAGGATGCGCAAGACCGTATTTTTAATCTCGTCCCTGGTCATAACTTTTCCGACTCTTGCAATAATCGCTCCACCGCGGCCAGGAACAGGCCGCCGCGATGCCCGTCACTCGCGCGATGATCGGCCGCAAGCGTCAATGCGCGGCGTCTCACGCAAGAGCGTCAATGCGTGATCGCGCTTCAAACCTCGATTTTCCACGGCGGCAACGACATCCATGGCGGTAGTCCTTTTTATTTATTGAGCTTCAGCTTTATGTATTCACCTGCCAGGATCGCGGCGGGGTATAAAACCTCCTCTTCATTCCGCGCGTGCGACATCAATTTTTCAGCGAAGCCGACATACTCAGTCTTTTTTTCCTTTTCCGCCGCGGTGGAAAGCTTCTTGAGCGCTTCCACGATGTTGTGGTGCTCTTCAAGCATCCTGGGAAGCTCCGCCTTCAACTTACCTGTCATCTCAAGGACGCCTTCCATTTCAGGGGTTACTTTTCCTTCCGCTAACATAGGCAGCAATCCAAGTGGAGGCAGGGCATATTCCTCCTCTTTGACAAAATGAGGATGCAAAAGCTTTGCAACGATCTCCGCTGCGCTCCCCGTGCCGCCTCCCGCCTTAATTGCTTTGGCGAGTTCCGCGTGTAGCTCTTCATGCTCTAATTTTAACGATTGTGGAATCCTCGGTTTCACGGTCTGGTCCTTTCTTATTTTTTCGTGGGCTCCTGTGCTTTTCATAGTCTAGCCGCTTTTCATGTTTCCCCTCTGCGCCAGGTTACCCACTCGCTGAGTAAAAGGGCGCAGTCTCGGGATTTTTAAAAAAGCTGATGACGTTTTCGGCTCTCATTATTATTGATAAGAAACCCGATCGGCACGCCCATTGCGATTCTTTACACTGAACAACGATCTCAGAAAATCGCGTGCCAGATATTTGCATTCGCTTGAGATTATCAGGAAGGATGAAAGGTCGATTATTGGAGACGGTTCTTACTGGCGGAGCGCCGGAGCCCGCAGCGGCTGAGTTTTTAACGACCGATTTTATTGACACTAGAAAAGGAGTGATGTCCTATGAACCATGGAGAAATTGCGATCTTTGCTCTCGGTCCCAGCCGTGAATTCGGCGAAAAGGTCGGCGCCCATCTCGGCATTCCCCTGAGCGCGCACGAAGAGCGAGAGTTCGAAGACGGCGAGCATAAGATACGACCGTTGATAAATGTTCGCGGCAAGGACGTCTTCGTTATCCAGTCGCTGTACGGCGACAACCGGCAAAGCGTGAACGACAAGCTCTGCCGGTTGTTGTTCTTCCTCGGCGCGCTGCGCGACGCTTCCGCCGAACGCGTCACCGCCGTCGTCCCGTACCTTTGCTATGCGCGCAAGGACAAGAAAAGCAAACCGCGGGACCCGGTCACGACGCGATACGTCGCCGGCCTTTTCGAGGCGATGGGCGTTGACCGGATAGTGACCCTGGACGCGCATAATCTCGCCGCGTTTCAGAATGCCTTTCGGATTCACACAGAACATCTGGAAGCGAAGCGATTGTTCGTTGAACATTTCATCCCGCTGGCGCGGCAGGAAGAGGTTGTCGTCGTGTCGCCGGACGTGGGCGGCGTCAAACGGGCCGAGGACTTTCGCGAGGCCCTCGGCGCCGCGCTCGACCGCCCGATTCACGGGGCGTTTATGGAAAAATATCGGAGCGAGGGAGTTGTCAGCGGCGAGGCTGTAGTCGGCGACGTGTCGGGGAAAATGGCGATCATAATTGATGATCTGATCAGCAGCGGGACGACGCTGGCGCGCGCGGCCGAGAGCTGCCGGGCGCGAGGGGCGACGAAGATTTACGCCGCCGCCTCGCACGGCGTGTTCAGCGGCAAAGCCAGTCAGACCCTCTCGAATTCGGTGATGGAAAAGGTCGTGATCACCGACACCATTCCGCCCTTCCGTCTCGACCCCGACCTCGCGCGAACAAAATTGGTCGTGTTGGATGCGGCCCGGCTCTTCGCCGAAGCGATCAGGAGAATTCATTCAGGCGGGTCAATCGTCGAACTCCTCGCGACATAAGCCGGGACGCCGCAGGCGGCCAGATGAAGATAATGTTTGGCCCTGCCCGTCCATTTCACCGTATCGCTTATCCCGTGATGGTTTTCGATCCGATACCGCGTAAATATCCCCGCCGCCTGGGCGGAATCGCGCATCTGTCGAATCGCTGCCTGGCGCAATCAGGCTTAACCACATAGTAGACGGCGTTTCTCAGCGAAGGAACGCGCCTTGCGTCTTTTTTATATGAAGATCAGAAACTGCGAATTGGAGGCGCAAAGATGAAAGTGTTGTTAGCGACCGATGGATCATCGCAAGCGACTGCGGCGCTGGAAACTGCAGTCGCTCTGTTGCGAACGGAAGGCGCTGAGTTCGATCTGCTTTGCGTCGCGCCTGAATTCACCCCGCCGAGCGCCGGGCGCGAAAAAGGCGCAAAGAAGCGGTCGAGGATCATCGAGTCGTACCGCGAGAGGATCCGCGTTGAAGCGCGTGAAATACTCGTACGAGCTCAGGCGTCACTGGCGGCGAGAGGGGTCGAAGTTGGAATGCGAACGGAAATCGGATCGCCCGCGCGTGTCATTATCAGGCTGGCCGGTGATTACGATCTAACCGTCGTCGGCGCGCACGATCGTTACACGCGCGGCAAGCCGGGGCTCGGTCCGGCGGCCACCCGCGTCGTGGCCTCGGCTCCCAACGCCGTGCTGATTGGCAGAGGGGCGCCTGGCGACAAGGTCTGGAAGATTTTGGCCGCGGTTGACGGATCGCTGGCTTCCGAGCGCGCGCTGGATCTGATGGGGGAGAATTTCGATGTGCGATTGGCTGATATCACGGTGATGAGCGTAGTTGAAACGCCCTGGGTCCATCTAGGGCTTGGCCGGGAATGGTTCGAATCCCCGAAAGAAATGATTAATCGCACGGGGAATGAGACCGAAGTGGCGATTGAAAATGAGTTGAAGTACGAAGCTGAAGATGTGGTCGAAGCGGCGCGCCTGCTGCTCGAAAGGCATAGCCTCTCCGCAACCACTATGATCACTGAAGGCGATCCGGCGCTGGAGATCATCAGCGAAGCGGAAAGCGGCGGTTACGATCTGATCGTATTGGGCGCGACGGGAGAATCGGACTTAAAGCACGACATCCTCGGCAGTGTTTCAACCAGGGTAGCTCAGGACGCGCCTTGCTCCGTGTTCGTGGCGAAATTCATCGAGTGATAATCTGCCTGGTTGTTTCATCAACCGCATTAGATGCACGGCGGACGAAATCAGTCCGACGTGACTCAACGCCTGTGGGAAGTTGCCGAGGAATGCGCCGCTCGATGGGTCTATTTCTTCGGGCAGCAGCCCGAGGGCGTTGGCCCGATTGCAGAGTGAATTGAACAAATCAATCGCTTCATCCAACCTTCCCTGATGAGCCAGATTGTCGACCAGCCAGAAGCTGCACGGTAGAAATGCGCCTTCGCGCCCGGTGAGGCCATCAGGCGAGATGTGCGGCAGGTAACGAGACAGGAGCCCGTTGCCTGCGCTCAGTCGTTCGGCGACCGCCGCAGTCGTCGCAATCATTTTGGGGTGATCGGAGGGGATGACGCGGCGCAGCGGCAGGCACAACAGACTTGCGTCGAGGCCGCCGCCGCCCAAATGCTCGGTCAATGAATTGAGCTTCTCGTCCCAGGCTTCATCGAGTATCGCCGCGCGAATCTCGTCCGCCGCCGCGCGCCACTTCGCCGCCTTGCCCGGCAATTTGAATCGTTCGACCATCTTCGCTCCGCGATCCAGCGCCACATGGCACAGCGCCGCCGAATAGGTGAACAGCCTGCCCGGCATGCGCACTTCCCAGACGCCGTGATCGGGGTCGCGCCACTCGCGCGCGGCGGCCTCGATCAATCTACGCAACTTACCCCATAAGGCCGAGTCGATCTCGCCGTGGTGCGCCGCCCACTGGTATGCGCAGTCTAGAATCTCGCCGTACACATCGTGCTGAATCTGCGCCGCCGCCGCGTTGCCCCAGCGCACAGGGCGTGAGCCGCGATAACCATTAAACTCATGGTCTATTCGCTCCGGCGAAGGCAAGGCGCCGTTGAGGTCATACAACACTCTAGGACGCCCGCCGCTCTCGAACGCGTCCAGCGCCCAACCGAGAAATCCCGCCGCTTCTTCCGGGCAGCCGATGCGGTTGAGCGCATAGACCGCGAACGCCGCGTCGCGGATCCACGAATAGCGGTAGTCCCAGTTGCGCTCGCCGCTGATCACCTCGGGCAACGAAGAGGTCGGCGCCGCCACAATCGCTCCGCTCTCGAAATGATCGAGCAGCTTGAGCGTCAGCGCCGAGCGGCGCACAAGCTCTTTCTGCGGCCCGTCGTAGTTGATGCGCGCGGCCCATCGCCGCCAGGCGTCGCGCGTCGCACGTAGCGAATCCTCCGCCGACAACGGCTTATGTCTGCTGCTGCCGCCGCCCCAGCGTAGCGTCAAATGCATAACCGAGCCTTCTCGGAGATCTATGACACTGCGCAGCCCCTGCAGCGGGAGAGAAGATGAAAACTGGAAACCGAGATGAGGGCGGGCGAGGCCTTGTACGGACAGACCGCCGTTGCGCGGTCCGACCTGCGCCCCGCCTTGGGGCTCGACCTCTATCCTCAGGCGGACATCGCCGCGGACAGCCTCCACCGCGCGCACCAGCTCACAGCGACCGTGGGCCGCGTCCTCAGTCAGATTAGCGCCTTGCCGAAGCGTGAGCGCGTCTGTCACGCGCGCCAGCCCCGCAGGGCTGCGCATTTCCGTCACCAGCACGGCTGTGTCAGGTTCGTAATATTGCTGCGACTCGATCAAGCCCTCAGGCGCGACGGTGAAAGCGCCGCCACGCTGCGCGTCAAGCAGGCGGCAGAAGAGAGGCGGCGAATCGAAGCGCGGCGCGCACATCCAGGAGATCGCGCCGTCGCGACCGACCAGCGCGGCGGTCGCGCCGTCGCCGATCAGGCCGTGGTCTTCAATCGGCAAATAACCGTCTTCATATGAAACGGGTCTGAACTCGTTCATCGCCTGAGATCATCTTGCGGTTTTGACGCGCGCCATTTCCGGCGCCTCGGTCGTGAGGAGAGAGTGGCCTCAGGATAGCAGGATTTCACGTTCCTGGTCATGACATGTTCTACTTTCTTCAACATTGTCGACTCCGTGTCTCTGCCCGGAATGACGCCGCCCGCGCCTGAGCTAGGAGGGGCAACCCATATGCCAGTTGCGGCAAGGGACGCCGCGCCTGAGTCTCGGTTGTTTAACGGATTCTACTGAGCGATTTTCCGCATGCCGCTGTGTAATCTCGCGCAATTCGCAATCGCCTCCGCCGGCCGAATAATTCAATCCGTTCTGTGGGGATCAGCCTGCTCGCCATTCTGTCCGGCATATGGCTTGCTCTTTCTCATCAATGGGAAGAGCGGGCACAATCGCCTCCTGCGTTTTATGCTCGGAAGTGTGACGACGGCGGTAGTGGCGCGCGCGCATTGCTCGGTCGAAGTCGTCCACACGGAAAAGAGTATGTGATGGAAAATAGTAGCTTTTGCCAGAGAGTGATTGAGGCGGCCGACTCACGCCCCTACAAAGTCGCAATGACGTTGATCGGGCCGAGCGGCGTGGAGACGACGACCTTCGGCGAAATGCTCTCGCAAATCCGCGGCGTCGCTTACAGGCTGGCGCGGGAGCAGATCGCATTCGGCGACCGCGTCGCGCTGATCGGCGAGAATCATCCGCATTGGGTGATAGCCTATCTGGGCGTTCTCTATCGCGGCGCGGTCGCTGTGCCACTTGATCAGGCCGCGAACACCGAAGCGCTGGCCCATTTCATCGAAGATTCTGAAGCGAAGCTGGCGTTCGTCTTCCCTTCGTCGCTCGACAAATTCCGCGCGGTCTGCGAGAGGCTGGGCCGCCGAATTCCGGCCGTGATCTTGCGCGACGGGGCGCGGGCCAATGATCTAGCGCGATTCGAGGATTGGGCCTGCGCGCCGCGCCCTCCCGAATTCGACGCCGCCCCTCCGCCCGCGCGTCCCGAGGACGTCGCCGTGCTGATGTACACATCGGGCACGACCGGACCTCCCAAAGCCGTGCCGCTCACGCACAGTAACATCTTCGCTGAGAGCGACGGCGTCCAGAAAGCGCTGCGCCTCACCGATCGGGAGGTCGTGCTCAGCCTGCTGCCGCTCTTTCATGCCTATTCTCAGGTGGTCAACCTGTGGGTCGCCACGGTCATCGGCGCGCGCGTCGTTTACATCACCGAATTGAGCAGCGCCGAGATCGAGCGCGGTTTGAGAGTGGGCGGCGCGACGGCGCTCGTCGGCGTGCCGCGCCTCTGGTATCTTTTCCATAAGAAAATCTTCGACGCCGTCGCCCAACAGCCCGCGCCCACCCAATGGCTGTTCCGCGCGATGCTCGGCTTCAACGGACGGCTGCGCGACTGGCTCGGCGTCAACGCGGGACGCCTATTCTTCAAACGCGTTCACGATTCATTCGGGGGCCGGTTGCGGCTGGCCGTTTCAGCCGGGGCGAGTTTCGACGCGCGCGTGGCGAGGGATTTCCATAATCTCGGCTTCACCATCCTGCAGGGCTACGGCCTGAGCGAGACCGCCGGAGCCGCCACCGTCACACGTTTTGAGGACAACAAGGTCGGGTCGGTAGGCGCGCCGCTCGACGGCGTCGAAGTCAGGATCCATCAGCCGGATGAAGAGGGCATCGGCGAAGTCCTGATCCGCGGTCCCATTGTCATGCCGGGTTACTATCGCAACCCGGAAGCGAACCGCGAAGCCTTCACCGCTGACGGATGGTTCCGTTCCGGCGATCTCGGGCGCTTCGATCGCGCGGGCCAACTCTACATCGTCGGTCGTAAGAAGGACGTGGTCAAACTTCCGACCGGCAAGCAGATTTTCCCCGATGACGTCGAGGCTCATTACGAGCGCTCGCCGCTAGTGAGTGAAATCTGCGTGCTCGGCGTGCGCGACCCGTCGAGCAGATTTGAACGCGCCGAGAAGTTGCTCGCCGTGGTCGTCCCGGATTTCGATTACCTCAAGGCGGATCACGTCTCCAACGCGCGTGAAGCGATCAGGTTCGAACTGGACAATCTCGGCCACGAATTGCCCGAATACCAGCGCGTGCGCGATTACGTCATCCGCGCCGAGCCGTTGCCGCGCACGACGACGCGCAAAGTCAAACGGTTCGAGTTGAAGAATCAGATCGAAGGCTCCGGCGAAATCGCGGGAACGGCGCGCCAGGCGGACCGTTTCGTTTTCAGCTCGGCGGACCAGGAGTTGATGAACTCCGCCGCGGGCCGCGCCGTCGCCGCCGCGATCAAACAGCAAGCGCCCGAAATCACTATCATTCACCCGCAAATGAACCTCGAACTCGATCTGGGGCTCGATTCGCTGGCGCGGGCCGAATGCATGGTGAGCGTCGAGCGAGCGCTGGGCGTCGAGTTCTCGCCGGAAGCCGAAGCGGAAGCGCTGACTATCGGAGAAATGATCGCGCTGGCTCAATCGGTTACTACCAAGGGGCGATTGGCCGAACAAAAAACTTCTCAGCTCGACTGGCGCGAAATACTCGCAAGCGGCCCATCGGACACTTCTGATCTACAGCCGATTCTCAAACGCAAGCCTGTGACGGTCGTTGTGGCTTACGCGCTTCTGCGTCTGATCTATTTCGCAACGCGAGTCCTGCTGCGACTGGAAGTTGAAAGGCGCGACGTTATGGTGTGTCTGCGGCGGCCGTTTTTGATCTGCCCGAATCACCAGAGCTACCTCGACGCGATCATTCTCTGCTCGACCTATCCGCGTGATGCGCTGCCCCACATCTTCCACGTTGGCGCAAGCGAGTATTTCGCCGGCCCGTTGATGAGGCGGTTGGCGCGAACATTCAACATCCTGCCCGTCGATCCCGACACCCGCTTGTTGCGAGCGATGCGGGCGAGCGCGGGGGGATTGCGCGCGGGCAAGATTCTCAACCTCTACCCTGAAGGACAGCGTTCGTTCGACGGGCGGTTGCAAGAGTTCAAGAACGGCGCGGCGATCCTGGCCACGGAACTCGACCTGCCGATCGTTCCGGTGGCGATTGACGGGACGTACCGCGTCTGGCCGCGCGGATCGTGGCGCATTCGCCCGGCGAAGGTCAGGATCAGTTTCGGCGAGCCGTTCATGCCGCGTTCGGAAATCCCTGAGGGAGTGAGCGGAGAGGCTGCGTATGAAGCGGTGACGGATGAGCTGAAAAGGCGGATTCAGCGCATGCTGGATGAAATGCGCCGTGGATAGTGGGGCCGCCATCACTGGCGCTGTTACAGACGCTGA
>DASUFM010000215.1:0-5069 GCA_036274535.1 Blastocatellia bacterium | reverse complement strand
TGAACCGCGAATCGCCGATTATCGAATCGTCGCGTCAGCGCCAATCCGCAATCCGCAATCCGCAATCCGCAATCTATAAGCTGATCTGTTGCGCCGAAATCACACGAGGCGATTTCGACAATTCGTCAAGCGTCGCGGCGTCGAGCGGGCTATCGACCTGATAGACCGATATCGCCACGCCTCCGGCCTTGTTGCGGCTCAGGTAGAGTTGCGCGATGTTAATGTTGCGATCGCCCAGGAAGGCGCCGACGCGCCCGACCACGCCCGGCTGGTCGTCGTTGCGTACGACCAGCAGATGGCCTTGCGGCAAGGCCTCCAGGCGATAGGAATCGATTGTGACTATGCGCGGTTCCGCTCGCCCGAAGAGCGTGCCGGCGACCTTACTCTCGTTATTTTCGTTGCGCACGACGACTTCGACCAGGCTGGTGAAATCCTGCGCGGCGCGGACTTTCGCCTCAGTGACGCGCAACCCGCGCTCTTCGGCGATCACCGAGGCGTTGACCTGATTGACGCGCGCGCTGACCTGTTTGAGCAGCCCGGTCAGAATCGCCTGAGTGATCGGGCGCACGTCCAGATCGGCCACGGCGCCGCTGTAATTAATCTGAATCTCGCTGACCGGCTGGTTGAAGAACTGAGCCTGGAAATCGCCCAGTTTGGCGCCCAGTGTCAGATAAGGCCCGATCGTTTCGAGCGCTTCGGCCGTGACCGCCGGGACGTTGACCGCTCCCGCGATCGCGCCCGTGAGCAGGAAGTTCGCCACTGTTTCTGCGATCGTGACGGCGACCGACTCTTGGGCCTCATGCGTGGAGGCGCCGAGGTGGGGCGTGACTATCACTTCATCCAACCCGAGCAGCGGATGGTCCGCCGGAACCGGCTCCTGTTCGAAAACGTCGAGCGCGGCGCCCGACACCTTGCCGGATTTGATTGCGTCGTAGAGCGCCTGTTCGTCGATCAGCCCGCCGCGCGCCGCGTTGATGACGCGCACGCCGTTCTTCATCTTTGCAAAGGCCGCCGCGCCTATGATGCCGCGCGTCTCTTCGGTCAGCGGCGTATGAACGGTGATGAAATCGGACCTCTCAAAGACTTCATCGAGCGAAGCCAGCTCTATGCCCGCGCGCGAGGCCACATCCTTGGTGATGAACGGGTCATAGGCGACCACCTTCATCGCCAGCCCCAGGGCGCGAGAGGCGACGATCTTGCCGATGTTGCCCAGGCCGATTACGCCCAGGGTCTTCCCGGCGAGTTCCGCGCCCATGAAACTTTTTTTGTCCCATTTACCCGCCTTGAGCTTCGCATGCGCCTGCGGGATTTTGCGCGCCAGCGACATCATCAATGAAATGGCGTGTTCGGCCGTGGTCACGCTGTTGCCGCCGGCGGCGTTCATCACGACTATGCCGCGCGCTGTCGCCGCGGGAACGTCAATATTGTCCACGCCGGTGCCCGCGCGGCCTATGACCTTGAGTTTGTCGGCCGCGCTGATGATCTCGGCCGTGACCTTGGTCTCGCTGCGGACGATCAGGGCGTCATAATCGCCGATGATTTTCTTCAATTCTTCCGGCTTCAAACCCGTGTTGACGTCGACTTGAAACCGCTCGCCGCGCCGGAGCAGGTCTACGCCGACCTTGGAAAGATTATCGCTGATCAGAATTTTCATAATTCAATGAAACCCGCCTTTCATATGGAAATTAAGAATACAATATATGTAATGATTGAACGAGGATTTGAATATCTTCTGGATGTCTTTTGAATGCCTGGGGGAATGACGGTCGGCGATTACCACGACCAGGTCCAATGCGACTGCCACGAACACGATCGCGACAGGTCGGAAGCCGATTTTGACGATGAGCGTCGCCAGGAAAGGAATGAATGACTATGAGGAATCGAGGACAGCGCGAACCAGGCGCGACAACGCATCGCCGTGGCGGTTGTCTGTTTGTGGTTCCTGTCTCCGGTCATTGACTGTTCCGAATGTTATTGGGATGCGCTCGCAACGTGGCCGCCCGAGCGAACGGATATGATATGCGCGGCATCCACAAAATGCAAACGAAGCCGGAGAATTTGTTTGTCCCTGAACGCCGCCTGATGTATAAATCGCGACTGTCAGATTTACGAAAGTCTCATTCAGAAAGGCCGGCCAAAGAGTCCATCAAAAACAAGGGGGCGTAAATCCCCATGGCAACGACGCTGGAACGGGTGTGGCCCCTATGCGATTGCTAATCGCTCTATGGCGGCCGTTGACTTGAAAGGAAATAAGCCATGAACGCAATTGATTCCGAGATGGAATCTTTGAAAGCCCGCCTCAAAGCCATGTGGATGGCTGGAGATTTTGGTCAAGTCGCAAAGCATATTGAAACAGTCGCGGAAGATTTTATAGCCCGCCTTGCGTTAAAGCCTGGCGTCCACTTGCTTGACGTGGCTTGCGGCAGCGGTAACCTGGCGATACCGGCGGCTCGCGCGGGCGCGATCGTGACCGGCGTCGACATCGCCACGAATCTGCTCGAACAGGCGCGGGCGCGGGCCGAGTCCGAAGGATTGACGATTCAGTTCGACGAAGGCGACGCGGAGAATCTGCCCTACGACGAGGCGTCCTTCGATGTGGTCGTGAGTATGTTCGGAGCGATGTTCGCCCCTCGCCCTGAACTGGTGGCGGCCGAACTCGCTCGCGTCTGCCGACCCGGCGGGCGGATCGCCATGGCGAACTGGACGCCGGAGGGGTTTGTCGGCCAGATGTTCAAGACCGGCGCCAAACATGCGCCGCCGCCGCCCAATATACCGGCGCCCATCAAATGGGGCGAAGAGAAGACTGTGAGCGAACGTTTGCGTGACGGATTCACGGATTTACAATTGACGCGGCGGAAGATCCGGTTCAAATATCCGTTTCCGCCCGCAGAGGTGGTCGAATTCTTTCGCGCATATTTCGGTCCGACGCAACGCGCGTTCGAGGCGCTCGACGCCGCCGGTCAGGCGGCTTTACGAAACGATCTGGAGCGGTTGTGGTCAGAGCATAATCGAGCGACGGACAATACGACGGACGTCGAAGGAGAGTATCTCGAAGTCATAGCGACAAGACGCTAAACGTTGGTGGGTGAGATCGAAGACCGCACCTTGGAATTAACGGACTACTCACCTCGTAAAACGCTCGCCAGGTAAGTCGAAATTTCAAATGGATGATGGGAGGGCTGCTTCGAACACACACCCGGGCGTTGTCTCGCAAAGTATGACATCGTAGCTTTCAAGCATCGGCATGGCGATTGATTCCAGTTCATTCTTCCACAACTCGCCTTCGTAAAAGGCGGTCCTCATACGTTCCCGCTCCTCCAGCGATGGAAAGAACCGCAGCCAGACAAATTTATTCGGGTTCTCAAGATCGAGGAATGGGCCGGTCACTTTCATCCCATGTGAACGGAGCGCCGGTATGGAGCGCTTTTCGAAGAATTGTATGAACTCCTCGCGGCGGCCCGGCTTGATTCTATAGCTTCGAACTTCAACTATCATTGATTGCCTCCTATAGCGGATCTCAAATTCATTCATGCGCTGGACTACGAGCGTTACAGTACGGGGAGCGTGAGCCATTAGTTGGTACACAAACCAATGGCTCACGCTCCCCGTACTGTAATGGACTATAATTCGACCCATGAACGGCATCAAGAAGGCACTTTCAGGTAACTCTACCGGCCATCGACGCCGCAATCCCGTTGGCGGATGTCCACTGACGGCGGCGCTGGCGGCGGTCGGGGGTAAATGGAAACTGATCATCGTGTACTGGTTGGGAGAGGAGCCGAAACATTTCGCGGCTCTTCGACGAGCCATGCCAGGTATCTCGCAGAAAGTCCTCACTCAGCAACTCCGCGAGTTGATTAACGACGGAATCGTACAGCGACAACCGACCGGCGAGATTCCGGCGCCGGTCGAGTATTCGCTGACGGGCTATGGCCGTTCGGTATTGCCTTTGGTGGAGGCTGTTCGGCTTTGGGGCAGAGCGCATATGGAGCGGGCGCCCGATTAAGGGAGTAAAAAGAAGAGCGATCTGACCTGGCAGGAAAATCCCGGTAGTAAAGGTGATTCGATTGAATCTCCGAGAAGCAGTGTTACAGTCTGCTTCAGTTCCCCGCGTTCGCGGCGGTAAACTTCAACCTGTTGAGCCATCCAATCAACTATCCAGTACTCCTGCACGCCACGGCGGGAATATAATTTGAGCTTGGCTTGCCGGTCGCGTTCTTTGTTCGCTTTGCCCGGCGAAAGTACTTCGATGATCAAATCAGGCGCAACGACAAAATGTCCGGCTTCGTCTCTGCTGCCCTCGAATCTTTCCAGGCTGATCCAGACGACATCTGGGATTACGTCGTCGTCTTCGGCAAAAACCAATCCCGGCGCGGCGACAACCAGGCCGAGTTTACTTTGATCATTCCAGCCGACAAGATCATGTGACAACCGAGTGCATGCATATTGGTGTTCGAAACCTGGCGCTCTGGACACGTAGAGTTCTCCTTCGATGATTTCTCTCCGCTTGCCGTCATCCGGCATCAGGGCAAGGTCCGCGGAAGTGAATTTTGTGGCTTCTTCAGCAACCACCATCGTGAGCTCCTTTCTCATTCCACCGAGTTCTTATCTTACTCCTCCTAACCGAAGCAATACAACTTCCCATTCTGATCGCCGATCACGACGCGCCCGTTAGCAATCGCCGGTGAAGCCGAGACCGCGCCGCCCGCGTTGAATTCCCACAGCTTCGTCCCTTTCGCCAGGTCCAGAACGTAAAAGCGCCCGTCGTTCGATCCGATGTAAAC
Organism: Blastocatellia bacterium; assembly: GCA_036274535.1. Lineage (GTDB taxonomy): Bacteria > Acidobacteriota > Blastocatellia > RBC074 > RBC074 > JAJVID01. The sequence goes on along the minus strand of DASUFM010000215.1, from coordinate 285 downwards.
GCGGCCGCCGGCGATGGCCGGAGACGATTCGACTCGCGCTCGCGTAGGGAAAGTCCAGATCGCCCTTCCAGTCGTCGTGTTAATGCAATGAACCAGCTTGTCGCGCCCGCCCAGCACGATTTTTCCTTCGGCGAACGCGGGAGAGGAATAGAAGGGGAACTGGCGCTTCGGGTGCGTGTAAACCCAGGCTCGGCGGCGCGTGCGCAGATTGAGGCCCAGCACTTCGTTACTGAAATTGCCGAAATAGGCAAGATTTCCGACCATCGCTGGCGACGAAGCCGTATT
>DASUFM010000214.1:0-6570 GCA_036274535.1 Blastocatellia bacterium | reverse complement strand
GCCTTTGGAGTGCGGGCGTTCGGGACCGCTTTGGTAGTCAACTTCGATTTTTCGACAATGATCAGAGAGAACCCACCGGGTCTTTCGTCCCCGAAGTGTGTGGGATCCAGGATGACTACCAAAGCGGTTCCAGGCAACCGCACTCCAAAGGCTCCGCCGTTACGATTTACGCCCACTATTCGCTAACTTAATCTCATTGGCCTTCAGGCGGAATAGTTTGGATTCACGGAATTGATCTTTACCCCAGGCTTCCGCCTAATGGTCTTTGAGAATTAAACGCAACCACACAATTCAACGTAGGGGCGGGTTTTCCCCGCCCTGTTGATCGAGGAGCCGACCAGGGCGGGGAATACCCGCCCCTACACAAATGGTTGTATTTATTTTTCAAACACCATAAGGCGGCACTACGAACAGCTTTTCCGAGGAGACTTGCCAGAGATATCGTGATTCGGCATATTGCTGACCGATGTCTCCAAACTTCATTCCTACTGAATTACTACTGTCGGATAGTCTTTGGATGTCTTCTGAAGACTTGACGGAACATTTGATCGAGCCTTCCGTCAAAGCGGTTCTCCAATTCAATGGATTGCTGACCTCGGCGCTGGGAGAAGCCTATGCAATGCCTGTGTCCGTAACCTGTCTGCGTCAATTGGAATGGGCAGAATGGGCAGAGTGGGCGGGCGAGCAGGGAACTCTCGGACTTCGACGCGACGTTTTATTGAAGGCCGGCGATGTCCCGGTCGTGGCCGCGTCGACTTTAATGCCGTCGAGCGTCCTCGCCGTTTACCCCTGGCTCGCGAATCTGGGCGATAAGCCGCTCGGAGAGGCGCTGAAAAGTCACGGTCATTTCTGGCGGGAACCCTTTGAATTTATGCGGATCGACGCCGGTCTGATCTTTCAACCCCCGCCGCCGGCGACAACATATCTATGGGCTCGCAGATTCAGGTTCACATTCGATAGCGGCGCGTTGCTGGTGACCGAGATTTTCTTTCCAGGCGTTCTGGACCGGTTGAGTCTCAAATGATCAGCGCCCCTGGCCTTGCCCCCGGCCTTGATTGAGATAAGAGATCAGGCGGTCTGGCGTGTTCGTCACGATCCCATCGACGCCGATCGAGGTCATACGCGCGTATTGTCTTTCTTTGTCGGCCGTCCATACGTAGAGTTTCTTACCGTCAGCCCTGGCTCGCGACGCCAGGTAGCCGTAGCAAAGCTCGACTTGCATGCATAAGACCTGGTGTTTGACGCGCCTGAGCGCAATCCACGGAAAGGCCTCGCGCCATCGGACTATCGGATGAAAAGTGGCGTTGCCCAATATCAAACCGAGCTCAGTGTCGCCGGCTTCCTCGCCGAGTCCCCGCATCAATTCGATGTCGAACGACGCCAGCATGACCTGCGCCTGGCATCGCCTCTCCCGAATGATGCGCAGCGTGGGCGCCGCGGCGCGAGGATCTTTGATTTCCAGATAAAGTCTGACCTTGCCGAGCGTCAGGTCCAGTGTCTCGTCCAGGGTCGGAATGCGCTCGCCTTTGCCCGCGTCGGCGCGCCTGATTTCGGCCAGCGTCAAACTGTCGACGCGCCCCTTCAGGTTCGTCCTGTGATTGAGCGTCGGGTCGTGAATTACTACGACCTGGTTGTCCGATGTGACGTGCAGGTCGAGTTCGATCATCTGCGCGCCTTGCCGAATGGCGAGATCGAAGGCGCGCAAAGTGTTTTCAGGTTCGTAAGCCGATGCGCCGCGGTGGGCGATAACAAGTGGGGGCATAAAATCAATTTTCAACCGTCACGATTCTGAGGATCAATACGCCTATTGGAATCAGAATGTAAGCGGCGCTGGCTGCAAATGCGCCGAAGTGAAATGACGACAAATTGCGCTGTTTATACAATCGAACTGCGAGCGCCAGCATTACAATCGGCGCAATAAACGTCAAATACGCGAGTCCAAGTGTCGCAATCCCAGACCAATACCAAAGAAGAAATGTAAGACCGACCAGAAGCCATCCGCCATACGTCGCAAACAGGATGAAAAAAGGAATGATCGGAGCCTTTGGAATTTCAGCCTTGATCATACGCTCTCGCAGCCGCCAATAAAGGGCGAATCCCGAAGCGGGGGCCGCGATATGAATCAATATGGCGCAGGTCATTTCTGTAAAGGTCATAGTGATACCTCGCATGCCTATTCAACATCCCGTGGCTCCGTAATCAGCCATATGCCATCGAGAATCTGCCGAATTCGTCCCGGCGATAACGTTCCGATGTACTCATCCAACTGCGATTTATCTACAGTGATGATTTGTGAGACAACAACGACGCTTTGCTCAGGCAGATCGGCTTCACCTTTTTCCAGAAGAACATTGCCAGGAGCCTTTGCGCGCCTGAGATTAGTAGTCAAGCTGCAAACTACTATAGTGTTGATACGTCCATGATTAAAGGCGTTGTTTTGGATGACGACATGTGGGCGTCGATAACCAGGAGCGGAGCCGATTGGATTGCCAAAGTCAAGCCAATACACATCCCCCTGATTTATCATTGTTCGCTCTCCAGCAACCGGCGATACGACTCTCGCGCATGCGCCAGCCATTCCCGATCTTCTTCGTCGGGCCCATCCGCATAAGCTTCATTGATTTTGTCAACAAGCTGTCTGTTTTGCTGCCGCTGGATAAATTCCTCCAAGGCTAGCGAAAACAAACGGTCCAGAGAAATTTTCATTTCCCGCGCCAACGCTTCGACTTGCTCAAGCAAGGGTTCGCTCAATGAAATGTTTGGTTTAACTTCTACCATGTCGAATACTCCCGTACCATGTCGAATACTCCCGCCTCATTTTACCTGAAATTCGCGCGATCCGAGAATCAGCGCCATTATCGTCGAGGCGATTTCATTATTCTTCTGCCGCGCGCGTTTGTCATATTTCGCCGGGGTGGTTTTCGCGAGCGTTTCGCTCAGGACCCGCGCCAGATTTTCACGCGTATCCGCCGAGACGTCACTGTGGACCAATGCGCCAAGGAGACGATCAATGAATCTTTCCTGATCGTCCATTATCCCGGGCGGCGCGAAGCGGGAAAGGTCCACGCGCGTACCGTTGATCCTATTACTGGAGAATGCTATGGCGAAGTTCATTCTTTCGAGAATAGTCGCGCTCGACAGCCATCCGGAGGAGTTTTCGTTGTAGCCGGTCGGCGGCACGCACTGGTAAAGCGGCTCGCCTAATCGCGCCACGACCCCCATCAGCGCGAAGGCATTGGTCGAGGCCCCGGTCGCGCGGACCGTCGAGGCCACCAGGTCGAGCGGCGATTTGATCTTGTTCCGGTAATACTTCGGCGAGAAGAATTCCGGCGAGGTCAGGATGGCGCGCACGACTTCGCGAATGTCGCCGCCGGTCTCGGTAAATCTGGCGGCCGCGCGATCGACCAACGCCGCCGGCGGTTCGTCGGCGACGAATCGCTGGCAGAGTTTGCGCGAGATGAATTTGGCCGTCGATGGATGCCTGGACAGTATGTCGAGCGCGCGCAATCCGTCCTCGATCCCGCCGCCGGGCGCGATGCGGGTTCCGAGGAAAATCTTTTCGCCGCGATCGTGTGTGCGCGGCCGGAAAGTGAAAAACATGGCGCCGCGTGGCCCCATGGTCCAGCCCGTGAAGCATCGCGCGAGCTCGATCACGTCTTTCTGCGTATAGCCGCCGTCGACTCCCAGCGTATGCAGCTCCATCAACTCGCGCGCGTAATTTTCGTTCAGCCCCGGACGCCTGGGCTGCGGAATCGGATTGCCGTCGGCGTCGAACTTCGGAGGCGGCGCGGGCCGCTCCATCTGGCTCAGGAAGTTGTCCAGGTAAAAGAGCATCGCCGGGCTTTGCGCCACGGCTGTCAAAAGGTCTTTGAATTTGCCGAGCGCATGCGGGCGGATTACATCGCGCTCGTAGGAGGTCAGAAGCCAGCGTTCGATTTCCTTCGGGGCGTAGACGTTGAAGTGGTTGAACCAGAAATCGACCATCACTTCCTGCAACTGCTTCTCGCTGTACATCGCCCGCAGGAGCTTCGCCAACTGCAATTCGTTCGTCGGTTGCCACCCGTTGCGGGCGGGCGGTTTTGCCGCCGCTTGTTGCTTTGACACGTTTGTAGTTCCGCCTTTAGGCGGTTGCTGCGTCATTGATTCATTTGTAGTTCCGCCTTTGGGCGGTTGTGGTCCAGCCGGTTGCGGCGCCATTGACGCATCTGTGGTTCCGCCTTTAGGCGGCTGTAGCTCTCCAGGTTGCTGCGGCGCCATCTGTTGTGGCGTCGCCGTCTGTTGAGCCAGTCGCCTGGTTGATTGCTGTATCGATCCGCCGGGTTGAGTCATCTCGACTTTCTGTGGCTCGCCGTTCGGATCGGGCATCGGGATAGTCGCCAGGGCCGGCGCCGGAGCCGGAACCGGAGCCGGAGTTGGAGTCGGAGTCGGAGTCGGAGTCGGTTGTGGGCGAACATTCTGCGGATCGAAGGTTTGAAAAATATCAAACTGGCTCATCTGCAGCGTGCTGAAAGCGAGCAATGGCCTCGAGAGAAAATCGTCGGATAAATCCTCCGGATGAAGCTGTTCATTGATGTATTGCTCTATGCCGATTCGCCGGACCCGTTCGATGTCGCCGGGGCGCGGGCCGAAACCGGCGCGATTGAGCAGATGCAGAATCTTTTGATCTTCGGTCAATTGCGGCGCCGAGGCCGTCGCGCGCCGGCTGCGACCCGTCGTTGAGGCCGGCGTGGGCAGCGGGATCAATCGCTCGTCTAAGGCTCCGGCGGGTAGATCGGGACTGAGCATGGGCGGCGCCTGCGGATTGCCCGCAGGTTGTTTCTGGGCCGCAAACGGTATTGTGAAGACGAGCCCGAGCGCCAGCCCGCCGACCAGAAGAGACAGAAAACGAACGCGAAGAGTCGGGTGTATGCTCATCTCAATATGTCCTTTGCATAAGTTGTTATTGTGGGGTGGCGTAATCATATCACCGAAAAGAGACCATGCGCCACGTCCACAATTGAAGACCCGCCTCTGATTGAGTATGCTAGGCGCGCCTCCTGACTCCGCGAAGCGTGAGTCTTCTGTTTTGCGCCGATGTCACACGCAACAATCCAACGCGAGGAAATCCGGGACGCCGCAACGCGCGACGAGTCGCAGGACAAACTCTACTCGTTCGCCAGTCTCGACCGCTACAGCTTCAAACAGCGAATGATCATTCGATTCGCCGGGGTGGCGCTTTACTGGATAGTCCGCGCCATCGGGGCGACTCTGAAATTTGAAGTAGAGGGTTGGGAGCATCACACCGACCGCGAGCCGCTGGTTTACTGTTTCTGGCATAACCGGATCCCGATCGCGACTTATTTCTGGCGGCGGCGCGGCATTATCGTGATGTCGTCGCGCAGCTTCGATTCGGAATACATCGCGCGGTTCATACAGCGGTTCGGCTATGGCGCGGCGAAGGGCAGTTCGACGCGCGGCGCGCTCTCCGGATTAATTCAGATGATCCGCGCGGTCAGGGCTGGCAAGAGCGCGGCGTTCACAGTGGACGGCCCGCGCGGGCCGATTTACGAAGCGAAGCCGGGCGCATTATTGCTGGCCAAGAAGACCGGCGCGGCGATCCTGCCTTTCTCGATCTCGCTCGACCGATGCTGGCGTTTACCGAGCTGGGATCGGATCGAGATTCCCAAGCCTTTCGCCAGGGCCAGCGTCGTCATCGGCGAGCGGATCTATGTGAAAGACGTCGACGGCGAATCCGAGCGGTTCCAGCGCGCCCTCGACGATCTGCGCAAACGCAGCGACGCCCTTGCCGGAAGCCATTCTTGACAGCCCCGGAGGCCAAACTTAGAATTCATAATTGGCTTTATAGGGCCTATAAACCCTATAGGCCCTATAAATCCTATGGAGAAAACAATTTGATCAGCGAAGAATTATCAGGACAGATAGCCGCGCCGAGGCCCGCTCCAAAGGCGCGCACGATCGCAGCCACGGTGGCGAATTTCATCGTGCCCGGTCTCGGCCATGTGCTTTTGGGCAGGGTGATTCGCGGCGCGATTATCGGCGGCGTCATCATTATAATGTTCGCGCTCGGCTTCGTGATGGAAGGTCATCTTTACAAGCCGGATCCGAACGAATGGCTGACCTGGTTCTTCAGCCTTCTGGACGCCGGAATGGGGCTGCCTTATCTGGTCTGCGCTCTGGCCGACTGGGGAGTTCAGATCACCCCTGATCAGGCGGCGAAGGTCACGTTTGAATACGGTAACACTTTTCTCTGCGTCGCCGGCGCGTTGAATATGCTGGCCGCGATGGACGCTTACGACATCGGCGTGGGGAGGAAATCATGACGCATTTTACGGCTCTGGTTCTCTTCAGCCTGCTGGTCTCGGTGGCGTTCGGCGCCCTATCCTCCGAGCATCACACCACTCAGGAGCGCGTCAAATACGGCGCGAAAGTTTTCGGCTATTTCGTGGGTGTGGGATTCCTGATCGCATGGGCGCTCTATTTTCTGCCGATTTGAGAACGCGGATCGAGGATCGAGGATCGAGGATCGAGGATCGAGGATCGAGGATCGAGGATCGAGGATCGAGGATCGAG
>DASUFM010000213.1:0-4074 GCA_036274535.1 Blastocatellia bacterium | reverse complement strand
TGATTCGGGCCACGCGGGACCGCGCGGCCTGCGTGGTCAATTCGTTTCGGGCGCAGACCCTCATGAAGAGGGCGCTCTTCGCGCTGCTCGATGATCCCCGATACGAGAGCATCTTCGCGGGCGACGAAGTGGTGGCGTTGCGCCGGCGCATCCCGTGGACTCGCATCCTGCGCGAAGGCTTCACGACATATGGCGAAGAGCAGGTCGACCTGATGGATTTCGTAGAGAGACGGCGCGAGGACCTGATCCTGAAGCCGAACGATGATAACGGCGCGCGCAGCGCCGTGATGGGCCGGGAATGCGACGACGGCGAATGGAGTCGCGCCGTCAACGACGCTCTGGGCGCATCGTTCGTCGTGCAGGAGCGCGTGGGCGCGATGCGGGAGGCGTTCCCTACTCTGTCCGGCGGGCAGATAACCTTCGAAGATTGCCACGTCGATTTCGCTCCTTACACCTGGCTGGGCGACAACGTCGAAGGCGCCGGCGTCAGGCTTTCGGCGCCGGCCGCTTCGAATGGGTCCTCAAACGGGTCCTCAAACGGGTATGGCGGCGGCGGATCGGCCACGCCGATGCTGATTCTGGAAGAAGATTTGACAATGTCAGCGAGCGAGTTAATATAGCCGCTTCTTTTTTGCGCCTGCAATTAATGGCGGCTTGGAAAGAATTTTAGCCACTAATGAACACGAATATTCACGAATAAAAACAAGAAATGCTGGCTAAACAATTTACGAGACCGGAAATAATATTTGTGTTCATTCGTGTCCATTCGTGGCTAAAAACATTTCTTGAAGTTCGTAGTTTCTGTTCAATGCAAACTTCTTAAGCGGAAGAGTCTTCCGCAAACAAAAGGAATTATGAGTATCATCGCACAAGTTCACGCTCGTGAAATTCTGGATTCGCGTGGCAATCCGACGGTCGAGGCTGAAGTCACGCTGGAAAGCAGCGCGATTGGTCGCGCCGCCGTTCCTTCCGGGGCTTCGACCGGCGAAAACGAAGCCGTCGAATTGCGCGACGGCGACAAGTTCCGCTACCTGGGCAAAGGCGTCCGGCTGGCCGTCGAAAACGTCAACAAAACCATCGCCAACGCCGTTATCGGCAAGGACGCCTTCGATCAGGTCGAAATCGATCAAATCATGATCGACCTCGACGATACGACAAATAAATCGAAGCTCGGCGCGAACGCGATTCTGGCCGTTTCGCTGGCGACGGCGCGAGCGGCGGCCGCGGAGCTGGAGATTCCGCTCTACCGGCACATCGGCGGGACGAACGCGCGAACGCTGCCCGTGCCGTTGATGAACATCATCAACGGCGGGGCGCACGCCGACAACAACGTCGATTTTCAGGAATTCATGATCGTCCCGGCCGGCGCGCCGAGTTTCATCGAAGCCCTGCGCTGGGGCGCGGAGGTCTTCCACACCCTGAAAAACGTGTTGAAGAAGCGCGGTTATTCGACCGCGGTCGGCGACGAGGGCGGGTTCGCCCCGAGTCTTAAATCGAATGACGAAGCGATCGAAGCGATTCTCGAAGCGATCAACGCCGCCGGCTACACGCCTGGCGAACAAATCGCCATCGCGCTCGACCCGGCCAGTTCGGAGTTTTACGACGAAGGCCATTACGTTTTCAAAAAATCGGACGGGCGCAGGCTCAACTCGGATGAGATGGTTCAATACTGGGTCAACTGGGCGCGCCAGTATCCGATAATCTCCATCGAAGACGGGTTGGCCGAGAACGACTGGCACGGATGGGCCACGCTGACCGAAGAATTGGGCGACACGGTCCAACTCGTCGGCGACGACCTTTTCGTAACCAACACGCGGTATCTGGAGCGCGGCATCGATGAGATCGTGGCCAATTCGATCCTGATCAAGGTCAATCAGATCGGAACCCTGACCGAGACGCTCGAAGCCATCGAACTGGCGAAGACCAACAACTACACCGCCATCATCTCGCACCGCTCGGGCGAAACCGAAGACCCCTTCATCGCCGATCTTGCCGTCGCGACCAACGCCGGACAGATCAAGACCGGCTCGGCTTCGCGCACCGATCGCATCGCGAAATACAACCAGCTGCTGAGAATCGAAGAGGAACTGGGCGGGATGGCCCGCTACAATGGCTTCGCGTCGTTCTATCAACTCGAACTGACTGAGCTGAACTTCCCGGTGAAGGCGAGACCGGCAAGAAGATAGGCCGCGCCGATAATAAAAAAAGAAAATAACATCAGCCACGAATGAACACGAATCTTTACCACGATTCGTGAACCTCAGTGTTCATTCGTGGCTGAACGTCTTGTTACTTGAAATCCATAGTTAATCCGACAGAGGGAACCACGATGAATTGTCCGAAATGCGGGATCAATCTTCCGAACGGGGCGCGCTTTTGCGGCGCCTGCGGATTCAATCTGAGCGCGGCGGCCGGCCAGGCGCCTCCTCCGCAGCCCGCCCAACCTGGTGGTTATCAACAGTCCGGTGGTTATCAGCAACCAGGCGGTTATCAACAGCCTGGCGGTTATCAGCAGCCCGGCGGTTATCAAGGAGGCTCCGCGGGCAGTCAGGCGGGCGGCGGCATACACATCGACAGCGACGGGCGTGGCAGCGGGCGCGGCTACGGCTATGAAGTCCTGTATCAGGGCGCGTTCGCGCTGGCTACCGTCAAATTGCAGGCCGAACAGTCGATCAACGCCGAGGCCGGCGCGATGGTGGCGATGTCAGGCAACGTCGAATTGCAGTCGCAGATGAAGGGCGGGTTGATGGGCGCGCTGAAGCGGGCGGTCGGCGGCGAGACGGCTTTTGTTTCCACATTCACCGCGCGCGGCGGCCCGGGTGAAGTCAGCTTCGCGCCCGGCATGCCTGGCGACATCGCGGCCATCGAGATGAATGGCCAGACCTTCTTCGTTCAATCCAGCTCTTATCTGGCGGGTGACACGAGCCTGGCGGTCGATACCAAATGGGGCGGCGCGCGTTCGTTCTTCGGCGGCGAAGGCTTGTTCGTTCTGCAGGTACAGGGATCAGGATTGCTGCTGGTTTCGTCGTTCGGCTCGATCCACCGCAAGCGGCTCAACTACGGCGAGCGTTATGTCGTCGACACGGGCCATCTTGTGGCATGGGAAGGCCACATGCGCTACGAATTGCGAAAGGCCTCGTCCGCCGGCTGGTTCCGCAGCCTCTTGAGCGGCGAAGGCATCGTCGCCGAATTCGCGGGGCCGGGCGAGATTCTGATCCAGACGCGCAACCTCGCGGCTTTCGCAGGGGTGCTCAAACCGTTCTTCCCGACCCAGGGCGGCGGCGGCGGCGTGAATATAGGCAGTATTTTCGGCGAATAACGATATTTGCCGCAGAGCCACAGAGACACACAGAAAGAGAGACGATATATTTCCTTCTTCTCTTTTTTTCTCTTTCTCTGTGTCTCTGTGGCGGTTTAGATGAAGCTCGGATCATCAAGCATCGCTTCGGCCAGCAATCCCAGGTATTCGTTGTGCATGAGGTCAATCGCGCCAAAAGACGCGATGTGCTGGGTCCGCATCTGGGCGTCGAGCAGGATGTAGCCTCGTTCCCGCAATCTTTCGACCAGCGCCACGAGCGCGATTTGCGAGACGGAAGACGCGCGGCTGAACATTGATTCGCCGAAGAAGGCCGCCCTCAACGAGACGCCGTACAATCCGCCCATCAGTCGCTCGCCGTCCCAGACCTCGACCGAATGCGCAAATCCGCGGCGGTGTAATTCCGTGTAAATCGAAATCATCTCGTCGCTCAACCAGACTTCATCATTGTCCACTTCGTCGTGGCGCGCGCATGCGCGGATCACCGAGGTGAAATCGGTGTTGAGCTTCAGTTGGTACTCCGACTTCTTGATCGTCTTGCGCAGCGAACGGCGGACATAAAAGCGCTCGTCAAGCGGGATGACCGTTCGAGGCTCGGCCATAAACCAGTCGATGTGTCCGAACCGCCCCCTGGCCATGGGGAAATAGCCCTGCTGGTACCCGGCAATCACCATCTCCGGCGTGATTTTTCTACGTGAGGCCGATCTTCTGCTTCGCATGTGACCAACATTAACACGACCTCAAGCGGCAGGCAAAAG
>DASUFM010000212.1:0-2552 GCA_036274535.1 Blastocatellia bacterium | reverse complement strand
TGAACAGTTATGGATGGGTGGATAAGTCGGCCGGGATCGCGCACATCCCGATCGATCGAGCGAAGGATTTAATCGCCGATAAAGGCCTGCTCGAACTCCCGTCGCCCGCAATCATCGATGAGATACAGAACGCCGAGAGGGTGAGGAAAGAGATTAACACCTCCGGCTCGAACGCCGGGCGGGTAATCAAAGTTACGGGAGAGAGCCGGCAACCCCTTCAACCGGCGGTTCCGCAACCAGCTCAACCGGCGCAGCAGAATCAGCAGCAGGTTCCACCCCAACAACATTAAGGGGGCGGGCAGGCGCCACTATTATGGATGCCTGCGCTCTCGGGGGAAGGAAAACTAGAAAATGTCGAGATGTAAATTACAAGGATCGAAAGGCGGCGGGAGAATCGTAGTTCACGCATTAGCGGCTGTAATGCTTCTGTCGGGTTTCTCTTTTGGTCTTCGCGCCTCGGCGCAGCCTGCGGGCGCGCGCCCTCCGGTTTTACAGGACGTCGGCATAGATCAGCTTTTGAACAACCAGGTCCCGCTGGATCTGGAATTCCGAGACGAGACCGGGCGGACAGTCAAGCTTGCGGAGTATTTCAAAGACAAGCCGGTCATTTTGTCGCTGGTCTATTACAACTGCCCGCGCCTCTGCACCCAGATACTGAATGGGTTGCTGGGCGCTTTGAAGGGGCTGCCGATGACGCCCGGCAAAGAGTTCGTCAATGTGACCGTGAGCTTCGACCCGCGCGAAACGCCTGAACTGGCGTCGGCGAAGAAGGCGGAATATCTGACCCGGTATAACAGGCCCGGCTCGGAAGCGGGCTGGCATTTCCTGACCGGCGACGAGGCGGCGATCAAGGCCCTGACGAAGGCCGTCGGCTTTCGCTACGTCTGGGACCCGGTGACAAAGCAATACGCCCACGCCAGCGGCATTATGATCCTGACGCCGCAGGGCAAGCTCTCGCGCTATTTTTACGGCATCGAATACGCGCCTCGCGACCTGCGCTTCGGCGTGATCGACGCTTCGGCGGGAAAGGTCGGATCGCTCGCCGATCAGCTCATTCTTTATTGTTATATGTACGATCCTGAGCGTGGGACCTACGGCCTGGTCGTGATGAGATTGCTGCGAATCTTCGCGATCTTTACGCTGGGCACTCTGCTGTCGATGTTCATTTACCTGAGGCGCAAGGAGAAACGGCGGGCGGCGGAGTGGAAGGCGCAGAACCTGGCCGGTAACGCTCCATAGTGAAAAGGATCATTTTCCATTTTCCATATTAGATTTGTCATTTGCCATTGAGCAGAGATTGTTCAATTTCCAATGGCAAGCGACATATGGCAATGACAAATGATAAATCTAATATGGAAAATGGAAAATGATCTGCTTCTTGATTTAATGATCTTATGAACCCAATCCTGATTCAATTACCATTTTTCCCGGAGCAGGCGTCGAATTTCGCCTTCGAGATGGACCTGTTCTATCTCTTTCTGGTCGGGGTTACCGTGTTTTTCACCCTGTTAGTCGCCGTGGCGGCGACCTACTTTCTGATCAGGTATCGCCGCCGCAGCCGTGGCGAGGTTCCGGAGCAGATCGAGGGCAACCTGAAACTCGAAATCCTCTGGACGGTGATCCCGTTCCTGATCTCGATGTTCATCTTTGCGTGGGGCGCGAAGCTTTATTACCAGGCCTACACTCCGCCGAAGGACGCGCTGGAGATTTTCATCACCGGAAAACAATGGATGTGGCGCGCGCAGCACCCGGACGGCCAGCGGGAGATCAACGAATTGCATGTGCCGCTGGGCCGCCGCATCAAGCTGACAATGACCAGCGAGGACGTGATTCACGCGTATTTTATCCCGGCGTTCAGAACGAAGACCGACGTGGTGCCGGGACGTTATACGACTTCCTGGTTCACTCCGACCAAGGTCGGCACGTATCATCTCTTCTGCGCCGAGTATTGCGGCACTCAGCATTCGGGAATGATCGGCAAGGTCGTCGTCATGGAGTACTCGGATTACCAGAACTGGCTGAGGGGAGTTCCGAAGGATAAAACGCCCGCCGAGGCCGGCGCGCAACTCTTCACCAGTAACGCCTGCAACAACTGCCACCTGGATAACAACACCGGACGCGGCCCGTCGCTGCAGAACCTGTACGGTTCGGAAGTCAAGCTCGCCGACGGCTCCACGGTGAAAGTGGATGACGTTTACCTGCGCGAATCGATTCTCAATCCCGGCGCCAAAGTCGTCGCCGGTTACACAAACGACATGCCGACATTCCAGGGATTGCTGACTGAAGAGCAGGTGGCGATGATTATCCAATACATCAAATCAAAAGGGCCGAAACAGGGCGCGGCGCCGGCCGCCACGCCGGTTCCGGCGGCGCAACCCGGCGGCGCGCCGGCGGCGAAACCGGCCGTTCCGTAAGGCGAACAACCGAAATTGGCGAAATTGCACTGAGTAGGATACTTATATGTCAAGCGAAGATATTGAAATTCATAAGAGGGATGGGCGTACTAATTATCTGAACGCCGCCACGACGGTAAAGTCCTGGTTGTTGACGTT
>DASUFM010000211.1:0-4476 GCA_036274535.1 Blastocatellia bacterium | reverse complement strand
ATAAACGGCGCCCCATGTCCTGCGCCAACCCACTCGCTGGTGACCGTTAAGACACGAATAGCGTCGTTCATGTCGGGTTTCTCCACAGGCTTTTCCTTCGATAGGCATTGGTCGCCGAACTTGCCCTGCCGACCTGGCCCTTTGTGACGTGCGCCGGCGTCGCATGCAGAGATCTGGGCAGCGACGTTGGATTGGCCGCCGCCAGGCGGGGTCTTACAGCAAGCAGGGGATTGGCGCTGGCCAGAGCGCACGCCATCATGAGCCAATCGAGTTTGGAGGCGCTCCAGTTACCGCTCATGTTTATCAGAATGACCGTGATAACCATGACAATCGGCAAGGCCCCCTGAGACCCGCGGCGCGCGCGCCATGCCGCCAGCAGGCAAAGAATAATGCAGATTAGTAAAGGAACAGTCCCTAACAGTCCGGTCGAAGTAAGGATTTCCAGTAACATATTGTGAGTATCCTTAGATCCGTCGGGACTAACTGGCCCCCCATACATAATCTGCAAGCGCCTTCCCAGTTCGTACTTGTTATCAATGGGTCCCCACCCGATGAACGGCTTCTCCTTGAACATGCCCCAGGCCGTGGGAAATATATTTTCTCGGCCTGACATTTGGTTTCCATTTAGTGTCTGCTCGTACCGCGACACCAATGATGGTGTCAGCAATACAGCGCACACCAATACCCCGAGAATCGCCAGGACGATAACCAGGCTTTTCGCCTTCGCCCACAGAGTCTTCCCCCGGACGGTAAAGGCCGCAAAACCGATTCCCAAAGCGATCACAGCGCCGCGAGAGCCGGTATCGATAATCGCTCCCACCATTATTGCGGCCAGCGGCGCCGCTATGTACCTGGCCCGTCGCGAGGTTTTGTTATGGCCGAAAGCGAATCCCATCAGCGCGACCAGACCCAGGGATATATTATTGGCCATGTTGTTCGGGTTCTGCCCCAGGACTGAGGTTCGCGAGCCGACATCGTAGAATTCCCATTGCGTCGCGGCGACGCCCAACAATTGCATAACCGAGATCGCCGAACAGGAGATCACGAGCGTTATGAGAGCCGTTTTCATGATCCGTTCGTATCGCATCAGGTTGTAGCCGCTCCACATCAGGAAGAATATCTGAACCATGAGCGTAAGCAGCCTTATGGCGTCTTCCTGCCTCTTCACAAAGCCGCAAAGAAGAGCAAGAAAAAGGACGTACACCGCATAAAACCAGAGTTCTTTGGGAAAGTACCGATAGCACACTTTCGGTTGGAGCAGGGTGAACGCGAGATAGATAAAGCCGATTAACGTCGGTATCTCCATCGGGATCGGCCTGTCCGGCCACTCGAAGAGGAGCGAGAAGATAAATACATAGAACGCGCCCCGAACCAGCGGATTTACGGCGAGATGGTTCGCGCCCTTTGCCCGCTGACCTGGAACTTGCCGGCGAGGCGCCGCGCCGTGAAGAGAGATTGTATTCATAGCGACTCTACCAGTCTGTCGCTCAATTTGAGGCGATGGCGTCATTCGGCTTAGCGCGTGTAACGAGCGCACAACAATTTGACCGTATGAATCACGTGTTCTATTTCTTCTTCGCGCATGCCCGGAAACAGAGGGAGGCTGACAAGGCGGGCCCAGGTCTCTGTCGCCACCGGGCAGTCTTCAGGCATCCATCCGAACGATTTCTGGTAATAGGGGTGTAAATGTAACGGCCGCCAATGCACGGAACTGCCCACGCCGGATTGCGCCAACTCCTGGATGAATCCATTACGGTCGATCGTCAGTCGCGTCAATTGGAGCCGGAGCGGGAACAGGTGCCAGGAATGGATCCGATTACCGTCTCCTGCGGGAAGCTCGATCCCTTCCACCCCGGAGAACGCTTCCAGGTAGGCGGCGGCTATTCGTTCGCGCTTGCGCCTCATCTCCTCGGCGCGCGCCAACTGATGGATGCCGATGGCGGCGGCGATGTCGGTCATGTTGTATTTGAATCCGGGCGCGATAATCCTGTAATCCCAGCTCCCGCCCCTCGAATACCTGTCCCAGGCGTCGCGGGAAAGCCCGTGAAGCGACATCAATTTCATCCTCTCGGCCAGTAAAGTGTTATTGGTGACAACCATGCCGCCTTCGCCGGTAGTTATGGTTTTATTCGCATAGAAGGAGAAGCAAGTTACAGCGGCGGTCCCCTCTCCGCATCGCCGCCATGGATCGCCGGGGCCGCGCCTACAGGCAGCCGGAAAAGCATGCGCGGCGTCCTCCACAACCCACAGCCCATATTCCGAGGCGAATCCGTTTACCTCATCCATATCCATCATTAAGCCGCCGACATGAACGGGAATCATTCCCACCGCCTGGGCGCCCTTCGAGCGGAACCGGGATAATTTCCTTGCCGCGTCATCAAGACTCATATTGAACGTCACCGGATCGCAATCGACGAGAATCGGCATCGCGCCCTGGTAGCGAACCACCGCGGCGGTCGCGGCAAAGGTCATAGTTGGGACGAGCACGCCCATTCCCGGCTCCAACTCCAGGGCGTTTACAGCGAGATGGAGCGCCGCAGTGCATGAGTTGACGGCCAGAGCCTGGCTCGCTCCCACCGCGCCAGCGAACTCCTGCTCGAAACGGCGAACCCTGGGCCCGCTCGTCAGCCACCCTGATTTCAACGCTGAGGTTACCTCTTCTACTTCATCCCCGGTAATTTCGGGGCGATAGAAAGGAACTTGAGTTTCGAGAGCTGTTTGTGTGTTAATCATGCCTATACCGCGCGGTTTTATACTTATTGTAAATAGCGGCGACGAGCTTAAACGCAAGTCGGTTCTGACATGGATAAGCCCGCAAACGCCGGCCGAGTGTATTAGCGAGTTGTTCTATATTATCGACCGCTCCGAAGGAGACGTTGTTGAGCCAGACGCGAGGCAGCGACAGGCCGGCCACTACGCCGGCCACAGTCGACGCGATCACTGCGCCGGCCAGAATAACCAGGCGAGGTAAATGAGCGGAGCGCAACAATTGTGTGGCTAGAATAGTGAAAGCCGCCGCCACCACGCCGAGGATCGCCCCAGGCGCCTGACACAGGAAATACTCCTTCCAGCTCGCCCCGGCAAGCCTGGTAGTTAGCCACGCCATTAACAGGTAAATCACAGTTATGGCGACGACCACGCCGACAGCCACGCCATTTATGCCCCACCGGCTACCTATGAAAGAGCAGGCGAAAACGCAGCCCGCATATACGGCGTGACAGGCGAACTTCCGGTAGACCGCCCCCTTGGCGCGCGCCAGTGAGTCCCCCAGGCCATACATGGAATGAAAGAGCCCTCCGACGCAGAGGATCTGAAGAGGCTCCGCCGCGCCTATCCATTCCGGGCCAAAGACTCCGGCCATAATCTCCGGCGCCGCAACCCCGAGACAAGCGAGTATCGGGGCGACGATGGTTGCTGATAAAAATAAAGAAGCAAGATAGGCCCGTTTCAACCGCTCATTCTCATCCTGGATCAAAGAATAGACGGGAAAGACCACAGAACCAATCACTGACGAGAATTGGTACAACGGCAGGGTCATAATCTGGTAGGCGCGGGAGTATAAGCCCAAAGCGGTAGCGCCGAGCTGACGGCCCACGACAAAGTAATCGCCGTTATGCGCGGCATAGTTCGCAAGATTGAATAAGCTCTGGCCTACGCCAAAGCCCAACAATTGGCGCGCTTCGGACAGAGAGAAACTGGGCCGCATCGGGTGAGGAGCCACATGAAGAAACAAGATGGTCCTGAGCAGAGTTTGAATCAGGCTGGCCCACACGAGAGCCCACACCCCGTAACCTGACAGCGCGAGCGATATGCCGACTGGAACGTACCCGAAGGCGTATGACCCCAGTTCGGCGATAAGTAGGTTCCGGTATTCCAGTTTTCGCTGTAAAAGGGCGAAGGCGACCTTGCCGACGCTCGCCAGTATGACAGTCACTGAGATCAGCCGCAGAATCGGAATCACCTCATCACTCTGAAGAAGAATGGCCGCGAATGGCGCGAGCGCATAGACAGTTATGGTAAATAACAGGCCAAATAGAATTGAAAGTGAAAAAGCCACGCGGATGTGCATGTCAGTGAGGTTTTTACGCTGTATCACGGCGATATTAACGCCTATCTCGGATATTTCGACGACGAGATTCATAACCAGCATCGCCAGAGCCAGCAACCCAAATTGATCCACGCGGATGAGGCGCGCAAGAATGACCATAACGGTCAACTGGAGGATAAATTTCGACGACTCCGAAAGGAAGCGCCAGGAAATGGCGCTCATCGCGCGCCCGTAAAGCGGTTCGGCCGTTGACGGCGCGCCTGTCGGTTCTTTCAGTTGCGTCTGTTCAGATATGGTCATCAGTCTAAACTCGAATGCGCAGGGTCGGCGCAGTGCCGCGCGCGTAAGCTGGAGTACGCCAATCGAAAAGACTACGTCAAACGAACCTCGCCGGAAGGGCGGGCGGAAAATGTCGCCTTTTATGATTA
>DASUFM010000210.1:0-13300 GCA_036274535.1 Blastocatellia bacterium | reverse complement strand
GCCAGCGGCGCCCGTTCCTGCCGGGCGGCCGTCCGGATCGGTCCGATTTCGCTATGCGACCGCATACGCTGGCCCTCCGCAACTCTCTCCGCCAACAAAGCGATGGTCGGACGCTCGAAAATCTCGCGCAACTCGATCTCGACTCCAAAGCTTTCGCGTATACGACTGATAAGTTGCACCGCCAGCAGCGAATGCCCACCGATCGCGAAGAAGTCCTCGTTGACTCCAATCTGTCGATTTGGCAATACCAGACGCCATATTTCGGCGATCATCTCTTCGATGGGCGTGCGCGGCGCTGACAGGGGATGGGCGTAAACGCGTTGGCCCAGTTCGACGGGCGGCAGGGCATTGCGGTTCACCTTACCTGTCTGTGTCAGAGGCAAATCTTCCATTACAACAAAGACTTCTGGAATCATGAACTCCGACAGCGAGCGCCGCAAAGCCTCACGCAGTTTTGTGGCCTGTATTTCAACGCCGGGCTTTCCAACCACATAACCGACCAGATGCGGAGCGCCCTCGGCGTCAAGCTGGGCGGTGACGGCCGCCGCCTGCGCTTCTGGCAGAACGCTTAAATGCGCTTCGATTTCACTTACTTCGATTCTCTGCCCGCGAATCTTGATCTGAGAATCCTTGCGCCCGCAGAAATCTATTCGGTGATCTCTCAAGCGACGGCCCAGATCGCCCGTAAGATATATACGCTTATGAGGATCGTCAGCGGCCGGGCGAAAAGATGCTGCGGTCAGATCCGGTTGTTTCCAGTATCCGAGCGCCAGATGTGAACTCTTAATGGCGATCTCTCCGACAGCGTACAATCCCGCTTCTTCGCCGGATTCGTTCAACAAAAGCGCCTCAGTATCAGCTACAGCGTAGCCGACCGGTATCGTTCGCCGCCCTAGATCCGAGCGATGATCCAGAAAGCACTGCAGCGCAAGAGTCGATTCGGTCGGTCCCAAACCATTGACCATCAAACAGCCATCGGGAAAATGTCTTCTGAAAGCGGCGAAATCTTCCTGATGAGCCGCCTCTCCGCCCAATA
This sequence comes from Blastocatellia bacterium, assembly GCA_036274535.1. GTDB lineage: Bacteria > Acidobacteriota > Blastocatellia > RBC074 > RBC074 > JAJVID01. The sequence goes on along the minus strand of DASUFM010000210.1, from coordinate 12,264 downwards.
CGACCAGACGAATGGATGGTAACAGTTCATCATCCGCCAGCCGGGCGATGAACTGACGGAACACGGTCGGCGTTGAATGAAAGATCGTGACCTTCTGGTCGCGAATAAACCCGGCCATCCCGTCAAAGCCCTCATTCTTCAGATCGTAGATCGATAGCGTCGCGCCATTTAATAACGCGCCGTAAATATCCATCACCGACGCGTCGAACGCGTAAGAAGCAAGTAGCAACAGGTTGTCGTCCGGAGCGATGCGCAACGAGTTGGTATAGCCTCTGATGTGGTTCAGAAGGTTCCTGTGATTCTGCATCACTCCTTTGGGCCTGCCGGTCGAGCCAGAGGTATAGAGCAGATAGGCGAGCGAATCGGGATACGCCCTGGCGGCCTCCACAAGCGGCTCGCCGTCCTCTGATTCGTGGCTTTGGACTTCCAACACCTGAAGCGCCCTGTCGTGTCGCTGTCTGAAACTCTCGGCGATGGCTTCGACGCGGTCGCGGTTCTTTTTATCGGTCAGCACACAGGCGCAATCCGCATCGGCGAGAATGTTAACGAGCCGCTGTGGAGGATGGATCGGATCGAGCGGCGCATATGTCTTTCCCGCCTTTAAAGCGCCGATCATGGCCGCGATCATCTCTATATCGTGGTTGAAAAACAGCGCGACATTTTCCCTTTGCCCCAGACCGCGTCGCTCAAGGTCCCGGGCGACGCGCGCCGCCGCGAGGCTCAGGTCGTGGTAAGTGAGGTGTCCGCGCTTTGACCTGAGCGCCACTTTTTGCTGAAAGAGTCGGGCCTGTTTCTCGAACCGCTCGGCGACCGATTGCTCCACCTCCTCACGGCTGAATTCCTGAAAGGGAGTTTGCGGGCGGACCCGATTGCCACGCTTTATCTCTTCGACCTCTTCCGGCGAGAAGAACTGCAGGGCGTCAATGCTCTGCTCCGTGTGTTTCGTGACGCTCCGCAGCAGATTTACGTAATGCCCCAGCAATCGTGTGATCGTCTCGGCCGCATAAAGGTCGCGGTTGTAGACTGCATTTAAGAACAGCGTCCCGTTGCGCTCTCCGGCATATAATGTCAGATCAAAGCGCGACCATTGATCCGCTGTGGTGACGCCTTCAACCATCAGCCTGGGCAGTTGTATCCGCTCCTCGGACAGATTCAGCATGTTGAAAACGACCTGGACCAGCGGCGAACGACGGCGATCGCGTTTGGGCCGGAGTTCTTCTATCAACCGTTCAAACGGCGCATCCTGATGGGTATACGCTCCCAGACAGACTTCGCGGACGCGCCGCAGCAGCGCGCTGAACTTCGGGGCGCCGGATAAATCCGTACGCAACACGAGCATGTTGAGGAAAAAACCGATCAGCGCCTCAGTCTCGGTATGTTGGCGGCCGGCGACCGGCGTCCCGATCACAACGTCGGTCTGGCCTGTGTAACGAAAGATCAGAGCCTTGAAAGCCGCCAGCAACACCATAAATAAGGTGACGCCTTCCTGCTGCGACAGCTTCTTGAGATCGCGCTGCAATTCCGGCCCCAGTTCAACGATTTGTTGGGCCCCCTGATAGGTCTGTTGCGGCGGACGCGGAAAATCGGCCGGCAGTTCCAGAACCGGCGGAGCGCCAGCCAATTGCTCGCGCCAGTAATCCAGTTCCTTCTCCAGCACGCCGCCGGCCAGCCACCTCCTCTGCCATAGCGCATAATCGGCGTATTGAATGGGCAACGCGACTGGCGCCGCCGCACTACCCTCAACCAATGCGCGGTAAGAGAAGACCGTCTCGCGTATCAGGACGCCCATTGACCACCCATCGCTTATAATGTGGTGAATAGTCAGAATCAGCGCGTGATGATCGGCCTCAAACCGCAGCAGTTTGGCGCGCAACAAAGGTTCATGTGTGAGATCAAAAGGTTGCGCGGCTTCGGCCTGTGCAAAGCCGCGCCTGACCGATTCTCTCTCTTCGCGTGGAGTATCGGCGAGATCGACCATCTCCAGCTTGATCGGTCTTTCATCCATCACGATCTGCGCCGGAACTCCGTCCACCTCATCGAATCTTGACCGTAAAGACTCGTGGCGCCTGATCACTTCGTTCAGGCTTCCTTCGAGCGCCGCGACATGCAACTCGCCCGTCAGATCGATTACGCCGATCAGATTGAAAATCGGAGTTCCACCTTCCATCCGTTCGATGAACCATAAACGTTCCTGCGCATAGGAGAGCGGTGTGAAGTCTCCGCGCGGCTCTCTTTTCAGCGGTGGCAATTCGCACTTCCCACCATCCTGGAGCGCTTTTTGAAGCTTTGCGCCCAACTCCGCCACTGTCGGATGAAGAAAAAGATCCTGTAGGGAGATTTCCGCGCGGAAAACATCGCGTATGCGGGAGACCAGTTGAGTGGCGATCAGCGAATGGCCGCCCAGAGCGAAGAAGCTATCATGCACCCCAAGCTTTTGCGTCTTTAGAACATCGCGCCAGATGGCGGCAAGGCTCTCTTCCAGAGGAGTTCGCGGAGGCGCATGGTCGTTCATCGAACCGAGGCTCGTCTGGGTCACGTCGGACAGTCTCTTTCTGTCAACCTTACCGTTGAGCGAAAGAGGCATGCTGTCCAGCACAATGAAAGAAGTCGGGATCGAGTGTTCCGGCAGATAGCCCTTCAGGAATTGCCTGAGCGAGTTGACCGTCAGCGCCGGCTCTGTGTTTATCATCAGATAGGCGGTAAGGCGCTTTTCGCCGTTCTCATCGGCGAGCGCCAGAACCACCCCCTGCCGCACCGCCGGGTGCGCGTTGAGCGCCGCCTCGACCTCACCGGGCTCAACGCGCAAACCTCTGATCTTCACCTGCTGATCGATGCGCCCTAGAAATTCCAATTCACCGCCGGGCAGAAACCGCGCCAGGTCTCCGGTGCGATATAGCCGGTCTCCAGCGAGGGAACTGAACGGATCCGGTATGAACTTCTCCGCCGTCAGTTCCGGAGCGTTGTAATAGTTTCGGGCGACTCCCGCGCCTCCGATGAACAACTCTCCCGGCACGCCGATGGGCGTTTCGCTCCACCACCGCGTATCCAGAACATAAATCCTGGTGTTTCCCAACGGCCGCCCCATGGTTATTCTTTCGACCCGATTGCTCAACACCTCGTCTCGAGTGGTCGTGAAAATTGTGGCGCCGATGGTGGCTTCGGTCGGGCCATAGGAACTGACAAACAACGCGTTGTCTTGCGCCAGTTCGGCCCACTGGCGCAGTCTCTCCGGCGAAGTGCGATCTCCGCCAGTCATGAAAATCTGAAATTGGTCCTGTAAAAGCAACCTGCGTGTCGCCAGCTCATCTATCCATTGGCTCCAGTGCCCCGCCGGCAGATCGATCACCGTCACGCCCTTCATTTCGCAGTAGCGAAGCAGATCCAGATTGGGAATCTCTCCGGGCGCGCGATGCGTCACCAGCGTCGCGCCGCTCAGCAGAGTCGGATAGATCTGCACGGCGGAGGCGTCAAAGCTGAGCGAGGCGAATTGCAGGAACCTGTGCCCCGGCCCGAGGCCCAGACTCTCGATCATCATCGTCACATAGTTCACCAGCCCCGCCTGCCTGACCGCGACTCCCTTCGGCGTCCCGGTCGAGCCGGAAGTGTAGATCACATAAGCGATATTATCCGGCCCCGTCTGACACGGCGGATCAGACGCGCATCGGCCGGCGATGGCGGCCCAATCGTCATCCAATAGCACGGTCGGGATTGAAGCGGTGGGCAGGTTTTCAGCCAGCGTCCGTTGGGTGATGAGAACTTTTACCTGGCTATCGGCCAACATGAAGGACAACCGCTCGGCCGGGTATCTGGGATCCAGCGGGACGTAGGCGCCGCCGGCCTTGAGCGCGCCGAATAGCCCCACAAGCATCAGGGGCGAGCGCTCCAGACACACTCCCACACACGTTTCCGGCCCGACTCCAAGCGCCATCAAATGATGAGCCAGTTGATTGGAGCGGGCGTTTAACTCCGCATATGTCAACTGCTCCGTCTCAGAGATCACAGCCGGCTGCGATGGCGTATTGGAAACCTGCCGCTCAAACAGTTGATGAACGCTCTTGTCTTCGGCATATGCGCGGATGGTCCCGCTCCATTCCTCCAGCAACTGACGCCGTTCGCTCTCCGCGAGAAGCTTTATCTCTCCCAGCCTGGCGCCGGCCCCATTGACGATACTTTCAAGTATCTCCGCCCAATGCGCCAGCAAACGCTCGCTCGCGTCGGGGTCAAACAGTTGTGTGTCGTATGATAGCAAGAGAACCATTTCCGCCCCTGGAATGGCCACCGCCGTCAGCGGATAGTTGGTCTGTTCCGCCAACTGGACCGCTTCTATCTTCACGCCCAGGTCAGCAGCCCCGGTTGTTTCGCTGACGGGAAAGTTCTCGAAGACCAGAATCGTCTCAAACAAAGGCGTCCCACGCGGGATTTCACCCCATCCCTGGATGTCTATCAGAGAGTTATAGGAATACGCTTCTATCTCGCCCTGCTCTCGCTGTATTTCGCCGAGCCATTCCGTCAAAAGCCGCGTCGGCTCGACCTTTATGCGCAGAGGCAGGGTGTTGATGAACAATCCGACCATGTTTTCGGAACCGCGCAGGTCCGTCGGCCGTCCGTTGACGGTGGTTCCGTAGATGACGTCCTCTTCTCCGCCGTAGCGGCTCAGCAGGTAGGCCCAGGCGCCTTGAACCAGCGTGTTCAGCGTCAACCTTTGCCGGCGCGCGTATTGCTGCAAGCTCTGCGTCACGGCCGGCGACAGTCTGCGTTGCAGTTCCACGCGTCCGGCGCCATTCGTCATCCGCTCGCCGGCGCTGGGAATGACCGGCAGTTTCGCCGCCGTTTCGACGCCCTTTAACTTCTCGCGCCAATACCGCGCGGCGGCCGTCACGTCCTGTTGTTTAACCCACTGTATGTAATCACGGTATGGCCGCGGCTCGTTCAACCTGGCTTCCACACGGCGCCAGCCAGACTCATACAGGGTGAAGATCTCCCGCAGCAGAACAGTCACGGACCAACCGTCCATTAACATATGATGATGGGTCCAGATCAGAACATATTCAGTCTCTGACAAGGCGATCAGTCTGACGCGCATGAGCGGCGCTTTGGTCATCTGGAAGCCCTGGCGACGGTCCGCCTCCAACCATTGCGCCAGCGCTTCGCGCTGCTCCGCATCTGAAAGACCGCGCCAATCAAGCCGTTCGATCCGGAACTCAACGTGATGATGAACCGCCTGGATCGGTTTCTCTAGCCCCTCCCAAACAAAAGCCGTGCGCATGATCGAATGACGATCTATCACCTGCCGCCATGCTCTGGCGAAAGCTTCATGATCGAGCGAGCCGCGCAGACGGCAAGAGAGCTGTTGAATGTAAACTCCCGACTCCGGATCGCTCAGGCTGTGGAACAGCATTCCCTGCTGCATCGGCGAGAGTCCATAAATGGATTCGACACTCTTATTTATCATGCCCTACGCTTTTGTTTTGGCGTTCGGTCCGCGCCGCGCTGACAGCGATGTCAGAAGGAAAAATTCAGTGAAAGATTGATCCGGCGATTATTGTTGGGATTGGAAGCGCCTGCGTCCGTGGCGCTGGCGGTTGATTGGCCGAACAAAGGTGACGACAGATTGCCGACCGGAACCGCCGGGTTTGTCCGATTGAAAAGGTTCTGCGCCGCCACCGTCAAAGTCAGTTCGTAAGGCCGCTCCGGTTTAGTCTTACTGTTTTCTTTCGCCGCTGGTCGTGGGCCGATGTGGAAGGTTTTCGCGGCCCGCAGATTGACTGTGAAGAAAGCCGGGCCATTGCCGTAATTGATCGGGATGAGCCGCTGGCCGGGGGTGGGGTTCGGGTCAAAGGCGCCGAATCTGGTGTTGATAACGCCCAGCTTGCTCAGGTCTGTGGCCAGGGCCGGTCGTTCGGTGAAGAACGTATCGCCGTTGGTGTCGCGGCCGGTGGTGATATTGAACGGCAGCCCGGAGCGCGCAATCGCCAGCGGACTGAGCGTCACGCCCCAGGGTAATGAGAATGTTCCGCCGAAAGAAATCCGATGCCTCACATCCAGATTCGATCTCCCATATTCATCGGCCAGGTCGTAGCTGTCGGCCGGAAACCAGGTCGCCCCATTGGTGTCGGACTTCGACTGGTTCAACGTGTAAACCGAGAAGAAAGAGACTTTGGGGTGAAGACGCGTGTTCAGGTTCAGGATCAATTGGGTTTGATTTAACCATCCACTTGACTCAAAGTTGAAGATGTTTCCGGACCCGGCAACCGGACGGACGGCGCTCGCCGGATCATTGGGATCGAACGTCCCCGGCAGCGGAGCGTTGACGTTCCTGGAACGAAGCAGGTGTATGTAACGAGCTTTCAAAAAAGTCGCGGAGAAAGTGGTCTGGCGCGGCAGTTGACGCTCAACGCTGAACGACGCCTGATATGAATATGGAGTCCTCAACTCCGGCGGCGCCACCTTGATGGTCTGTGGAACCCCGGAAGCCTGTAGGACGGAGAGCGATGGCAGGGCCGGAAAGAGACTGAGAATTGCCGGATCGTTAACGATATATTGTTGCTGAGTTACGCCATCGAACTGATTTGTCTGCAAAGTCAATACTTCACTGAATCGCAGATAGAAGATTCCAGCGCCGCCACGAAGCACCGTCTTGGGTTGCGTATTGCCGCCAGCTCCAGGCGCCCATGCTAAAGAAATGCGAGGCGCAAAGTTCAGATTGCTTTGGAGATTGGTTTGATTCTCATATCTCAAGCCCATTCCCAGATTGAATGACTGACTCAAACGCCAGTCGTGTTCCACATAGCCTCCGACATCGAATTGCGTAACGCTGATTTTCGGATTGCCGGCGGCGATAGAAAACTGGCTGGCCCCTCCTCCGCGCGCGCTGATCTCGGATGGACTAAGACCCTGCCTCTGGAAGAAAAGAGCCCGCCTGTATCGCTCCAGACTGCTGATCTCAGCCTGAAGCGGCCGCCCATTCGGTCCCACAACGATCTGTCCGTTTTGATCCAGAACCGGCGCTAACCCGCCAGCGAAGGTGTATGTGCCATTGAAATTGTATGGGGAAATGTCCGTGATTTTCACCGCGCGAAGACGGCCGCCAAACCGCAGCGTCCTGTTGCCCATCCCATAGGTCAGGTTGTCCAGCGCCTCAATACGGTTTGTCGTGGTGCGATCGTTATTGATAAACGGCCCGCCACCCGTGAAAGCCTGCAATACGTCGATCGTCGGCATGGTGTTGTCGTTACTCAGCCTCACGCGATTCCATATGTGCTGGAAGCGGGACTGATTAATGAGGTTAGGGCCCAGCACCGAAGTCGTAAGAACTCGATAAATATGCGTCACATCGCGCGAATCATACCCGCGCGATGGAAGCGAGAAGTTTCCGATGCCGTCCGATTCGGTCCGGCCTGGCAGATACTGGTAATCGAATGTCAGGTTGTTATTCTCGTTCGCCTTAAGATCGACGCGAAAATCGGAAAAGAGTTGCCGGGACGGGACCAGTATGGCGCGGTTGAAAGGCGTGACCTGTAACTCGTCGTCGAGAACGGTGGCGTTGACTATGCTGTTCGTGTCGAACGCTTCGCGCGCGACGGCCGCGTAAAAAGAAGCGCGTTTGGAGATCAGCGGTCCGCTCAATGCGCCGAAAATATTGCGCACCTGATACGGCGCCCGATTTGAAGCGAATGGGTTGCGACTGTTGAGGCTTTCGTCTGTGAAATAGAATTCCGCTTCCCCATGGAACTCTTCGGTGGTCGGGCGCAACGTGATGTCGACGCGGCCAAAACCTATGCGGTCGTATTCGGCGGTGAAAGGATTTTGATTGATGCGTATCTCGGAGATCTGCTGACGCCTGGGCAGGCGACGCATGCCGCTCAATCCTTCAACCGTTATTTCTACGCCGTCAGGCCCGGCGGCCGCCCCTGCGAACTCACGCAACACCGAGGCCAGATCATTTGGATCATCCGGCAGAATATTTAAGTCTTTGCCCTTCAGAACGATCGCGTTGGCGTTATTATCCGGGGCCGCGCTGAGATTCCCCTTCTCCTTGACGACCACCTCCTCCCGCACGACGACATGCAGGAGCGCGTCCACCGTCTTTCGCTGGGCGTTTTTCAGCTTGATTTCACTGATCTCATGATCGCCGAAGCCCTTCGCGCTGACTTTCAACCGATAATCGCCGGCGGACAGACCTTCGAAGACATATCGTCCCTCACGGCCGGTGACGGTTTTCCATTCTCTACCAGCCGCATCCTTCAAGGTAACGGTGGCATTGACGACGATGGCTCCAGATTGATCCTTAACCTGCCCCAGCAATGAACTGCCGGCTTGCTGCGCCAACGTCGAATTAACGCCGAGAATGAAGAGTAGCGCGATTATCTGTATAGCCCTGATGGCTTGAGTTATTGTGTTCACTTCAAACTCCTATTGATTCCCGTTTTCCATGAGTTGTTTCAGTGGAGGTGATTCGGGCAGCCGCCGCCAGGCGGTCCGAACATTTTTAGGGCGGATTGCAATTGCAATCCGCTTTAAGGCAGGGCGACGCCGAAACTTGTCAGGCTTTCCGGCAACCCGAGTTTGTAGTTCGGCAGCCCCTTGCTGGCTTTGAGCTGATCTTGAATTGGTTTGAGCACTGGCTCAACGCCGGCGATGATCGCAATCGCGAGTATGCGCTGCTGATTTTCACTGGCGGGGCTGATCACCAACACCATATCGCCCGCCTTCAATTCGCTTAAATTGGCTGGTGGCGCCTCGTCTATCTGCCGCTGAAAATTCAAATTCGCCTGATTTGCGTCATCCTGGTTCCGGCCCGCCTCCTTCTTAACACTCATGGCCAGCGCCGTCGCCAGTTCATTCGACAGGCGTCGAGTATATGTGTCCTTGCCTGTGAGGGCCGTGACAGTTTGTTGATTGGCAAGTTCGTTGAACTTGACTTCGCCCGCGCCGGCGTCAACGGCGACGACAGTGGCGGGTATGGCGCGAAATGTCCCAAACAATATCTCTTCGACGCTGTATTCGGCGCCATCCGCGCTTCTATCGCCCAATGCGCGGAACAAATCGCCAGCCTTGATCTGGTCAAGAGAGCTTGGAGCCGCGTCATTGTAAGCGACGGAGTCGGTCGCATATCGGCGAAACCTGGCGTCTTGTTTGAAAAGCAGCCTCAGCGTTCGCAGCCCCTCTGGAGCGCGAACTTGCGCTTTCAGGCTTTTGCCATCGGCGTCCACGCTGAGGATTGAGCCGCTGACGCCACGCTGTCGCCACTGCACTCGATCACTTTCAAACTTTTTCGCCAGTTCCGCGCGCGAAATAATGAGCGCCTGACGGGCTATGATGGATTTGCGGTCTTCGCTGATGGCGCCTATCACCAGCATTCGGTCTCCGGCGCCTATCTCCTCAAATGAAGTTGGAACCGCCTGCGACATCGATGTGGCGCCGGGCGGCACGCGCCCGTAGGTCGTGGTCTCTGCGACCTGAACCGTAAGGGTTTCCCCTTTTGTCGTCTTCATGGTGATTTGTTTGCTGGGCCCATCAACCACGACCACCTCGCCTATAACTCGCGCCTGACCGGCCACGGATTGAGCGCTCACGATCTCATCCAACATCCCGAAACCGAAGATGTGGACGGCCAGAGCCCAACAAACAGTCAACAGACGACCCCTGTTAAAATTATGCTGCGTCTTCATACGTTTCACGCTCTTTACTGAAATTTGTTAACGCTACTCATTACCTGACTGAGAAGCCGGGCTAAGCTTCCGACATTGGGTTCGTTCACTATCGTGAAGTGGTCTCCTGAAATTCGGTGAAGATCCACGCCGGCTTCAGACAGAGTGTTCCAATTCGGTTTTTTCTTAGGTCGCAGTGTTCGCGGCTGTTCATCGGCCTGAAAGAGTGTGATCCGGGCGGCAATTGGTTTCGGCCGATAACGCAGCAACGCCTGCGTGTTGGCGTTGAAAACCCTCCACCAACGCCGCACGTCGCCAAGCTCAATATCCGGCGGCGCAATTCCCTTATCTCTTGCCCGCGCAAGCGCGATGGCCAGTCGCTCATCCAGCCCGAGTCTGCTTAAGTCTCCAGCGGACAGGGAGAGACTATCCCATGACAATCCCAGGTCCATAACAAAGCTCATCAACAATGACGGATCGTTTTCTTTCAACGACTTCACCCTGTAATCAGGCAGCACAGTGTCTAAAAGGGCCAGAAGCGAAACGCTTTGTCCCAGGGCTTGTAGTTGTCTTGCCATCTCGAAGGCGACGACGCCCCCCATAGACCATCCCCCGAGCAGGTATGGGCCGACAGGTTGAACGCGGCGCATGGCCTCGATATATAGCTCGGCCATCGTCTCAATATCAGATAACGCATCCTGCCTATCATCATCCAACCCCCTGGCCTGAAAAGCATAGAAAGGTTGATCCGGCCCCAGATGTCTGGCCAGATCGATATAACGGAACACGCCGCCGCCGCCCGGATGGACGCAGAAAAAAGCCGGTCTGGTCCCCTGAGTCTGAAGACTGACGAGCGGCGACCAGATCGCATGCTCCTTGTGTTGTCGAATCGCGCTGGCCAGTTTCTCTATGGTCGCGCTCTGAAACAGCGTAGTAAGCGGAAGATTGCGGCCCAACCGTTTCTCAATCGCCGCGAACAAACGAACGGCCAGCAAAGAATGCCCGCCAAGTTCGAAAAAATTCTCCCTGACGCCGATGGGGCGTCTTTGTAAGACTTCCTCCCATATCTGAACGAGTTTGAGTTCGATCAGATCCCTGGGGGCTGCAAAATCCGCATTCCGGATGAGCCTCTCCACTGCCGGCAGTCTGCCGCGATCCACTTTTCCATTCGCCGTCAGCGGCATCTCCGCCACCTTCACTATCTCCGCAGGCGTCATGTACTCCGGCAACTCTTCCCTCAATCTTCTCCTCAACTCCTGCTCCGCTACTTCTCCATCCACATACCCTATCATCCTCTTTCCTATCACCTTATCTTCCAACATCACTACCGCAGCCTCTCTCACTCCTTCCTGTCTCCTCAACGCCTCCTCTACTTCTCCCAACTCAATTCGATACCCACTCACCTTCACCTGGCCGTCTCGTCTTCCCAAATATTCCAGTTCTCCACCTTCTCTCCATCTCACCTGATCTCCGCTTCTATATAGCCTCTCTCCTACTTTCTCGCTGTACGGATTCGGCACAAACCTCTCCGCCGTCTCTTCCTCTCTCCCGTAGTACCCTCTGCTTATTCCCGCTCCCCCTATGTACAACTCTCCCACCACTCCCACTGCCGACAACTCCATCATCTCATCCAGCACATACACTTCCGTGTTCTCTATCCCTCTTCCGATAGGGATACTCACTTCCTCTTCTCCCACCTCTCCCACCACATGACAACACGTAAACGTCGTCGCCTCCGTCGGCCCGTACCCGTTCCTGATTACCACTCCAGGCAACGCCTTCCGCGCCTGTTTGACATGCTTGACCGAGAGCGCCTCTCCTCCCACCAGCAACTCCTCCAGCCCCTCCAACGCCCGCACGTCCTCATCCACAATCGCGTTGAACAGCGCCGCCGTCAGCCAAAGCGTCGTGATTCCATGCCGGCTGATCTCTTCTTTCAACTCTTTGGCCCGTGGCGTCTCCATTTCCGATTGCGCCAGGCATCCGCCGTTGAGCAGCGGCCCCCACACCTCCAAGGTCGATGCGTCGAAGGCCAGCGGGGCCAACTGCAGCATCCGCGTGTGTGAATCCAGCTTCGCATAGGTGTTGTCGCACACAAGGCGCAGCACATTACGGTGCGTGACCGCCACGCCTTTCGGCTCGCCCGTCGAGCCAGAAGTGTGGATGATGTAAGCCAGCGTCTCAGGATGAGCCTGGATGGGCTGCGCCGTCTCCGGATACGCTCCCATCTCGTCCGCCACGCGATGCAGATCGATCACTGTTCCCGACCAGCGGCCGGTTTGAGAGATGGCGGCGGCGGCCAGTGGCTGATCAGTGAGCGCCAGGCGGACTCCGGCGCGGGCCAGCATCGAGGACTGTCTCGCCGGAGGAGACTGCGGGTCGAGTGGCAGATAAGCGCCGCCCGCCTTCAGGATGGCGAGCAGTGAGATGATCATCATCGGCGAGCGAGAAACGAGCAGCGCGATCGGAGTTTCTGAAGTCAGGTGGTGGGAGAGCAGGAGGCCCGCGAGTTGGTTCGATCGCCGATCTAGATCCTGGTAGGAGAGCGTTTGTGAACCTGAGATGATGGCGACGGAGTGAGGATGATGCGCGACCTGCGCGGCGAACTGAGCCA
>DASUFM010000209.1:0-6510 GCA_036274535.1 Blastocatellia bacterium | reverse complement strand
TATCCTGGAATTCGATTCCAACCGCCCGCCCGATCTCATCCACGTTATCTTGATCGGGTGTTGCGACATGACCGCCCGGAGTCTCAGCTCCGGAATCCTCAGCCTCTTGCCATCTCGCGTCCACGTCACCCGCGGTCAATTCCGGACTGACCGAATGATACTGCTTGAGCTCGCGCTCGATGAGCCTTCGCCCCGCTTTGGCCATGTTGTCTCTGGTCACAGTCTCCGGATCGACCGCGCTTAAATCATAACGGCGCGGCGCTTCGTCATTATCAACTTTTTCAGCTTCTCGTTTTCTTCTCATAACAGCCTCCGGCCTTATGCTACTTCGCTTCAGAATTACTAGATGTCAGTCGCCGCGCCCCGGATGTCACTTCGGTTTGTGTTACTGACATCTAACGCGCTCGGAATCCCGAGCCTGCCGGCGCTCCTCACACTCCACGATTTCATTCCCTCATAAGGCCGAATCGAATACGAAAATTCAATTAATCAGGTATCGCCGCGATACGCGGTTGTTTGGATAACAATCGTAACGCTTGCGCGCCAACGAGTTGGCGCCGTGATTGCTCGCCCAATTGAGCCGTTTTGAGAAGCGTGTCGGCGCCCTGATGCTAAGAGAGTGGGCAATGATCGATTCATGCCGCGCCGGCGGTTTACCGTCGGCAGGGGAGACGGAGAATTCATCAATGAGAGTCGGAGGAATCCGCACGCTGGCGGGACCTAACGTATACAGTCATCGCCCTGTTCTTTCAATGAGGCTTTATCTTGAAGACCTCGCGGGGAAAGAGAGTCGTGAATTTCCAGGGTTCAATGAGCTTTTACTGGAAATGTTGCCCGGGCTCGCGAAACATCACTGTTGCATGCAACGCGAGGGAGGCTTCGCTGAGCGTCTGCGCGAGGGCACCTATTTCGGCCACGTCGTCGAACACGTCGCGCTCGAATTGACCGACCTGGCCGGCGTTCCCGTCTATCATGGAAAGACCCGCAGCGCGGGCGAACCGGGCGCCTACAACGTCATCATCGAATACGAGGCGGAGGAAGGAACGAAACTCCTGCTGCGCATGGCGGTTGAAATCACCGAGTCGTTGACGCTTCAGGCGAAAGGCGGGGAAGCGTTCCCACTGGAGAAGAGACTCGGGGAAGTCAGGAAGCTTATCGCGCGTCGCGAACTCGGCCCGACTACAAAAGCCATTACTGAAGCCGCCACGCGCCGCGGCATACCCTGGAAGCGCATCGGCGAACACAGCCTTGTGCAACTGGGATACGGGAAACACCGCCGCTTCATTCAAGCCGCGATGACGGATCGAACCAGCGCCGTCGCCGTTGACATCGCCTCCGATAAGGAACTGACCAAGATTTTGTTGAGAACCGCCGGGATTGAAGTCCCTTGCGGGGCGCTTGCGCAGTCGGAGACGGAGGCGATCGAGGCTCTGGAGATCATCGGCGCGCCGGTCGTGGTTAAACCTTACAACATGAGCCAGGGCAAAGGCGTCTCGCTCAATCTGATCTCCGCGGAGCATGTCGCGCAGGCGTACCGCGCCGCGAAACAGTACACGACGAAGGTCGTGGTCGAGCGGCAATTCGTCGGGCGGGATTATCGCGCGCTGGTGATCGGCGGGAAGTTGGTGGCGGCAAGTGAACGCGTCCCGGCCCACGTCGTCGGCGACGGCGTGAGCGCCATCGCCGAACTGATTGAGGCCGTGAACCGCCGCCCCGAGCGCGGCGAAGACCACGAACTCCCGCTCACCAGGATCAAGATTGATGAAGCGATGATCGAATTCATGAAGCGCCGCCGGCTGAGCCTGCGCCATACGCCGGAGCCGGGCGAAGTCGTCTACCTGCGCGAATGCGCCAATCTCTCGACTGGCGGGACGGCCAGGGACGTGACCGATCTTATTCATCCGCGCGTCACCACGATGTGCGAACGCGTCGCGCGCGTCATCGGGCTGGACATATGTGGGATAGATCTGATTCTTGACGACATAGCCAGGCCGCCCGGACCGGACAACGGCGTTATCGAGGTCAACGCCGCGCCGGGTTTGCGCATGCACATTGCGCCGACCGAAGGCCGGAACCGCGACGTCGGCGCGACCATTATCGACATGCTATACCCGGGCGCCGCGACCGGAAGAATCCCGATCATCTCCATAACCGGCACGAACGGCAAGACGACGATCACGCGAATGATCGCCCACGCGCTGTCCCAGAAAGGAATGACTGTCGGCATGGCGACGACCGACGGGATTTATATCGGCGGCGAACTTGTCGTCGAAGGCGACACCACAGGCCCCGCCTCCGCTCAGACCGTGCTCTCCGATCCGTCCGTGGAGATAGCCGTGCTCGAAACCGCGCGGGGCGGAATCGTTCGCGGCGGGCTCGGTTACGACTGGTCCGACATTTCAGTCATCAGCAACGTCAGGCTCGATCATTTGGGGCAGGATGGAATAGAAACTCTTGACGACCTTCTATACATCAAGGCGCTTGTCGCGGAGCGCGTGCGCGGGGGCGGGACGCTGGTCCTCAACGCGGATGACGAACGTCTGGCGCAACTGGCGGAAAACGAATCGGCCGCCTGGCCGAAGAAGAACATCGTTTATTTCTCGATGCGCGCGCCTCATGTCTTAGTCAGACGCCGGTTGGACGCGGGCGGATCGGCTTATCTCTACAAGGACGGATGGATTGTCGAATCCCTGGCGGGCGACGAGACGCGAGTGATTCGCGCGTCCGACATCCCGGTGACTTTGGGCGGAACCGCTTCGTTCAACATCGCCAACGCGCTGGCGGCCGTGGCTGCCTGCCGGGCGCAGGGCATCGGCCGCGAAGAAGTGGCCGATGCCCTCAAGGGATTCCGCGGCGACCTGCACAACGCCGGCCGCGTGGGACTGTTTGAAGTTCGCGGAGGCTACGCGCTGCTCGATTACGGCCACAACCCGGACGCGTTCACCGCCGTTTGCCAGATGGCGGCGAAATGGAAGGGGAGTCGCGTCACCGGCGTCATCGGCGTGCCGGGCGACAGGGACGATCTCGTTGTGGAGCAGGCCGGGCGCGTCGCCGCGCGAGGCTTCCAGAGAATCATCATCAAAGAGGACAGAGACACGCGCGGCCGGCGCCGTGGAGAAATCGCCGAACTGCTGCGCCGCGCCGTGATGAGCGAAGCGCCCGGGCGGAACTGCCGCGTCGAGCTGGAAGAGATTGTGGCGATGCGAATGGCGATCGAAGAGATCGAACCCGGCGACATTGTCGTGATCTTTTATGAAAAACTCGACCCCGCGCGCTCGCTGCTCGAAAAATTCGACGCCAGGCCCGCGCAATCGCTCCCACGCGAGTGTTATTCGGCGGTGACCTTTTTGCAGTCCGCTACTGGATAGGACAGACAGGACAGACAGGACAAATAAGACTGTCTGTCCTGTCTGTCCTGTCTGTCCTATTTGTCCCATGACATTAATCGAAAACGGCTTTGTTTATTCTCCCGAACCGCGCGGGGTTCAATCAGTTCTGCTGGCCGGCGGCAGGATCGAGAAGATCGGCGGTATTGACAGGCGCGCCCTCGAATCGGCCGGGCTCGATATCGAAGTCATTGACGCCGGCGATTGTTTTGTCACGCCCGGAATCATCGACTCGCACGAGCATCTGCTGGGCGGCAGCGGGGAAGAGGGGTTCAGTTCGCAGACCCCGGAGATCTTTTTACGCGAGATCGCCATCGCGGGCGTCACAACCGTCGTCGGCTGCCTCGGTGTTGACACGACGACTAAGACGATGCCGGGACTTCTGGCAAGAGCGAAGGCTCTCAACGAAGAAGGGGTGACGGCTTTCATCTGGTCGGGAGGTTACAATGTCCCGCCGGCCACGATCACAGGGTCGCTGCGCGACGACCTGCTCTTTATTGACGAAGTGATAGGGGCGGGCGAGATTGCCGTCTCGGATTACAGGGCGACCGAACCGTCGGCGGAAGAACTGGCCAGGCTGGTGAGCGACGTTTATGTCGGCGGAATGCTCAGCGGCAAATCGGGCGTGACGCATTTTCACGTCGGAGATCATCCGCGGCGGCTTGGACCGCTGCGGGACCTGGTCGATAACTATGCGGTGGCGCCGGAGTGGCTCTACCCGACGCATGTCGACCGAAGCCGCGAATTGCTGCGCGAGGCCGCCGCCTTCACACGACTCGGCGCCTTCGTCGACATCGATATGACGGAGGAAAATCTGCCCGAACAACTGCGGCGCTTCATCGATGACAACGGCGACCTGAGCCGGTTGACGCTTTCATCTGACGCGGCGATCTCGAGCCCGCGCGCGCTACACGGCCAGATTAGCGCCTGCGTAGCCGAACATGGCTTCCCGCTCGAACTGGTCTTGCCGCTCTGGGCCACGAACGCCGCGCGCGTTCTGAAACTCGATCGGAAGGGGAGATTGGAGCGGGGCTGTGACGCCGACGTTCTGATCCTGCGCCGAGAGACTCTGGAGATAACGCATGTTTTCGCCATGGGAAAACCACTGGTCAGCAACAGAGAGCTTGTCGTCACGGAGAAATTCCTGGCGCGCAGCAAGAGGAGGATTTCGCTCTATGGCAGTACATCATAACGACCAACGGAAGACATCCGGAAAGAACGGCCACCATACCCACGCGCAAAAGCCAGAACATAAGTCCGCGAAAAAAGCCGGCGCCGGGAACGGCGGCGGGCGCCCCGGCGAACGTAAGGTTAATGGTAGAGGGCGCGCTCCCTCTGCCGCCGGAACTCTCATCGCCATCGGCGGCGCCGAAGACAGGCGCGATACGAAAGTCATACTGAGTTACATGGCCGAACGGATCGGTTCCGGCAAAATGGTGGTCTCGACGCTGGCTTCCGAATACGGAGACGAGGTTTGGGAAGTTTACCGCGGGCTCTTCGCCTCGATGGGCCTGAAGCATGTCACGCATCTGGGCATAGACCATCGCGACGAAACGTCGAAAGATCCCCGGCTGGAACTTCTGGCCGATGCGAAGGCGGTCTTCTTTACCGGAGGCGATCAGCTCAAGATTACTTCTCGACTGGGAGGCACGGCGCTCGGCGAACTCATAGAGGAGATTTACAGGCGAGGCGGGATTATTGGAGGAACCTCGGCTGGCGCCACGGCGCTGGGCGAGATGATGCTGGTCGGCAGCCCCAGCGAGGGAGTCTGCAAACTTCGCGACGTTCATATGACGCCCGGCCTCGGGCTGGCGAAGAACATGATCATCGATCAGCACTTCTCCGAACGCGGGCGGATCAGACGTCTGCTCGGGGCGGTCGCGCAGAACCCGCGCATGCTGGGCGTCGGCTTGGATGAAGACACGGCGATCGTGATAGAGAGCGACGGGACGTTTCGCGTGATCGGCTCCGGCGCGGTTTACATAGTCGACGGTCACGATCTCAGCCACACGAACATCTCGCAGGTTTCATTCAGCCGCGCAATGTCGGTCTTCGGCGTCAAGCTTCACACTTTGAGCAGCGGCGACCGATTCAACATGCGCTCGCGCCTTCCTGCGCATGCCGCCGTCAGCGCCGAAGACTCCGAAGCGGAGTTTCAACTGATCAGGGAAGAGATTGGCTGAATAGGGCCTATAGGCCCTATTCATGATTTAAAAGACGCGCCTTGCATCCGTCGCGGCGCGCAATTTAAGATACGGCGGCGTCGGAAATGGCCGCGGCGCATTTCCCCAGCAATCACATTTTATATTGAGACGTGGATTGGCGGCCTGAGTCTGTAGTTGTCAGATTCAGGCTTTTTTTGCGTGAATGAGCGGAATATCCAATGCAGACATCGAATCAGCTTTCTCATCCTGCGGACAACATATTTTCGACGGAGCCGCTGGGCGCGATTTATACCCCCGAACAAACGACCTTTCGAGTGTGGGCGCCGACGGCGGGAAAGGTCATGCTGAGGCTTTACGACGCGCCGTCTGGCGGCCGGGCGCGACTGTTGAGCATGTCGCGCCATCGCGACGGGACATGGAGCACAATGCTGCTCGGAGATTGGCGTGGCATCTATTACACCTACAGCGCTGGCGGGCGCGACCCTCGTTTCGATCTCACGCGTGAACTGATCGACCCTTACGCGCGGGCGGTCACCGCCCACAACGGCCGCGCCATCGTCGTCCACGACGAGACGCCACTCGCCGACCGCCCGACGTTCCCGATCTCGGAAGCGATCATTTACGAAACGCACGTCCGCGATTTCACGATCGATCCCGATTCAGGCATTCAGCGTCGCGGCAAGTATCTCGGATTGACGGAAACGAACACGCGCCTGACCGGCCGCATCGACATCCCCACCGGGCTGGATCATCTGGTCGAGATGGGCGTCAACGTAGTGCAGTTACAGCCGATCAGCGAATTCGCCAACGACGAGCCGAGTGATCGCTACGGCTGGGGCTACGACGTCGCTCATCACAATTCGCCCGACGGATGGTACGCGACCGAGCGCTACGACGCGCGGCGCGTGACGGAAGTGAAACGACTGATCGACGCGATGCACAGGCGGGGTATCCGCGTC
>DASUFM010000208.1:0-2635 GCA_036274535.1 Blastocatellia bacterium | reverse complement strand
GTAGTTCCTAAAGGGACGTCTCACGCCTACCGCATTCTGGAGCCGTTCACCGCCGTCGAGGCGACCAGCCCGCCGTCCGCCGTCCATGGACGGGATGAGGGGGCCGCGACGAGGGGCCGTGACAAGACCTGAATCGGATTGATGCGCTTTCTTGATTTTGCATGCCCGGCGTGGAATCATCGCGGGCATGAAAGACAAACTCGCGACGCGCCGCCACACGCTGTTCTACGCGGTCATGCTGATCGCGTATCACTCGCTGTTTTGCGCCTGCGCCACTCCAGGGCAAATCTCGACGAACACTCCCGAAGGCAGACTTCAAAACTACCCGCCGGTTATAGAGGACACTCTGGAACGCCGGCAGGCCGCCCTCGCGGCCTGGAAGAAATTGATCGCCGAGTTCCAATTGCCGGAAGCGGCGCTCGACCAGGAGCCCGTGTTGGGCGGTCCGCGCGCTTTGCCGCTGGAAGTGGCCGGGCGGATCACTCTTCAGTCAAAAGCCGCTCCGTTCGGCGAACTGGAGGCCAAAGAAGCTCTGCGGCGATTCATTGAACGCGAGAGCGGCTTTCTCTTTCCAAACCAGACGCCAACCCAGACGGACCAGACGCCAGGCTCGATCGGCCTGAAAGACCTCTCATTGGTCTCTTTTACCGACGACGGCAGTTTTTATCGCGCGATCTATCGTCAGGCCAACTATCCGTTCCCGATCTCCGGAGGCTATGGTGAATTGATACTCGCCGCCGGCAAGAACGGAACGCTGCTGCAAGTAAACAGCCGAATAATTCCGGCGGTCGATCTGCCCACACGCGCCGAAATCACTACGCAATCGATCATTGATAAAATGGTCGGCCGCGAATTCAGCTACACGACCATCGCCGGGCAGCCGGCGAGTTATAAAGTCGCGAATCGTTCGGACGTCTCTGTCAAGGACCTGGTCGTATATCCGAAGCTTGAAGGAAACAGGATCACGATTCATCTCGCTTACCCCGTCGAAGCCGGACAGGGGATGACATGGACTGTTTATGTAGACGCGATCACCGGCCAGGAGATCGACGTGAAGCAGAATTTCGCCTCGTAAATCATAGAATCCTTGAAATGATGCGAACGGACAGGATTGACAGGATTTCTCAGGATTGATCTGAATTGATAAAATCCTGAGAAATCCTGTCAATCCTGTCCGTGTTTGAGGAGAATTGAAGAATGAAGGTCCCCTTTTTGATAATTTTGCTGGTCTTGCTTCTTGTCCCGGAACCGGGCGCGGACGCCGCGAACACGCCCCAGGGGGCGCAGAGTTCTCTCGACAAAGCGAAATCCGAGGTCGAGAAACTGATCGCCGCGAGCGGGGCCGAACAGGTTGGCGTGGCCGTTTATGACCCTGAGACGAAACAGAGCCTGCTCATCAACGAGCGCGCCAGCTTTCATGCGGCGAGCACTATGAAACTGCCGGTGATGATGGAGGTCTTTCGGCGCTCCGATCGAAAAAAAGTCCCGCTCAACGAGCCGGTCGAAGTCAAAAACCAGTTTTTCAGCATCGTCGACGGCAGCGAATATCGATTGGACAGGGACGACGACAGCGACCAGGAGATTTACGGGCGCATAGGGCAGTCCATGCCAGTCATCGCCCTGGTCGACCGCATGATCACGTGGAGCAGTAACCTGGCTACGAACCTGCTGATCGAAAAGGTCAAGGCCGAAAACGTCACCGAACTGATGCGCGAACTCGGCGCGAAGGATATTCAGGTGCTGCGCGGAGTCGAAGACCCCAAAGCTTTTCAGGCCGGCAAGAACAATACGACGACCGCTTACGACCTGATGCTGCTGCTGCGGCTGATCGCCGAGAAAAAATTCCTGAACGGCCGCGCCTGCGACAGGATGATCGAGATACTCCTGTCGCAGCGTTTCAACGACGGCATCCCCGCGGGATTGCCCACCGCCACGCGCGTCGCCCATAAGACCGGCAACATCACCAAACATAATCACGACGCGGCCATCGTTTACGCTCCGGGCCGCAAACCTTATGTGATTGTCGTGTTGACCAAAGGCATCGCCGAACAGAAACGCAGCAATAAACTGATCGCCGATATTTCGCGTGCGGTTTACCAGGCTATGGCGCGCTGATTAGGCTTGCGAGACTTTTGGTATTATCCTATAGGGCCTATAGCGCCTATAGGCCCTATAAGATTCATTCATCCATTACAATGAACAATGATTGGTAAAACCATCGGCAATTACGAGATCACCAGCGAACTGGCGCAAGGCGGGATGGGCGCAGTTTACCGTGGGCGCCATCTGCATCTGCCGCGCGAAGTGGTAGTCAAATCGATCCTGCTGGGCGCTTTTTCGCCTTCGGCCCAGGATCATCTGAGGGCCAGGTTCCGGCGTGAAGCCTTTGTTCAATCGCAGCTCGATCATCCGAACATCGTCCGCGTCTACGAATTCTTCGCCGCCGAAGAAAATTATTATCTGGTGATGGAATACGTGTCGGGGATGAGCCTGCGTGATCTGCTCTCGCGCCAGGGCCCGCCGACTTCGGCTCAATCAGTCTATCTGCTCAAACAGGCTCTGGCGGCGCTCGATTACGCGCACGACTTCAGATCGGATGGTGAGACTGATTATCGCCAGACCGGAGTGATTCATC
>DASUFM010000207.1:0-5346 GCA_036274535.1 Blastocatellia bacterium | reverse complement strand
CGTGGACATTTGTCCGGCGAAGAACAAATCGCAGACGAGTCTCAAGGCGATCAATATGGCGCCGCAACCTCCGCTGCGCGAGCAGGAGCGGAAGAATTGGGATTTCTATCTGACGATTCCTGAAACGGATCGCCGTTTGATCAAAGTCTCGAACATTCGCCAGCAACAGCTTCAGGAGCCGTTATTTGAATTTTCCGGCGCATGCGCCGGGTGCGGCGAAACGCCTTACATCAAACTGCTCACTCAACTGTTCGGCGACCGCGCCGTCGTGGCCAACGCGACGGGATGTTCGTCAATTTACGGCGGCAATCTGCCGACCACGCCGTGGACGAAGAACGCCGAGGGGCGCGGGCCGGCGTGGGCCAATTCACTGTTTGAAGACAACGCCGAGTTCGGGCTGGGCTTCCGCATCTCAATTGACAAGCAGAAGGATTTCGCCTCCGAGCTGCTTAAACGACTGGCCGTGGCCGCCGGCGAAGACCTGGCGCATGAGATCCTGACCGCCGAGCAGAAAGACGAGGCTGACATCTACGTCCAGCGCGAGCGCGTGGCGGCCCTCAAAGAAAAATTGCGCGCGATTGATTCGGGCGAGGCCAGGCAACTGCTGGAACTGGCCGACCTGCTGGTCAAAAAGAGCGTCTGGATCGTCGGCGGCGACGGATGGGCTTATGACATAGGTTTCGGCGGCCTCGACCACGTCCTTGCGAGCGGGCGCAACGTCAACATCCTTGTGCTCGATACCGAAGTCTATTCCAACACCGGCGGCCAGATGTCGAAGGCCACGCCGCGCGCGGCGGTGGCAAAATTCGCCGTCGGCGGCAAACGCGCCGGGAAAAAAGACCTGGGCCTGATCGCCATGACTTACGGCAACGTCTATGTCGCCAGCGTCGCGATGGGCGCGCGCGACGAGCACACGCTCAAGGCGTTTCTGGAGGCCGAGGCCTATGACGGCCCCTCGCTGATCATCGCTTACAGTCATTGCATCGCGCACGGGATCAATATGACTACCGCGATGCAGAACCAGAAGGCGGCGGTGGACGCGGGGCAGTGGCTGCTCTACCGCTATCATCCGGAACGGGCCGCGCAGGGTGTGACCCCGCTCCAACTCGACTCGCGCGCGCCGAAGATTCCGATTGAGCAGTTCCTCTATCTGGAGAACCGTTTCAAGATGCTCACCAAGAGCAAGCCGGAGGACGCCAGGCGTTTGTTGGATGAGGCGCAGAAGGACGCGCAAACGCGTTGGCGGATGTACGAGTACCTCAGCGCGCGCAAGCCGGACGTGAACGGAGGGCCGCCGGCAGGAGGATCAGTAAACGAAAGATGATCAACGGACACACGGACGCCGTCATCTACCAGGTTTGAGGGATGGGCGATCACGCTCTCGCCTTCCCGCAGCCCGTTAAGGATTTCGACCTCGAAATCGGCGCGACGGCCCGTTTCAACCTCCCGCCGCTTCGCAATGCCGTTCTCGACGACGAATGCGTTCCATCGTTGACCGGAACGGAACAGCGCGTTCAGCGGCGCCTTCAGCGTTTCGTTAGTTTCCCAGATGATGATCCGCGCCTCCACGCGATAGCCGTCACCAAGTGGCGTGTCGCGCCCAATGAAATCCGCGATCACGTTGACGCGCTGCTCCTCGACGCCGAGCGCGGAGATTTTCGTGAAGGCCGAAGGTTCCACAAGGCGGACGCGCGCCTCCAACGGCTGCTCGCCGCCCCAGCCATCGATCAGCACGGGGCTTCCCGGCTTCACCTTCACGGCGTCAGCCGATAAGACTTCGATCACGACTTCGAGCGAGGGACTGCTCAACTCTACGAGAGGCGCGCCGGCCATCATCACGCGCTCGCTCTCTTCGGCCACACGCAGCACCCGCCCGCTGACCGGGGCGCGGACAAAGACAGTCGCCGATGCGCCGCTTTGCCCGGCTCGCTCGACTGCGATCAGCGCGGCCTTCGCGACTTCGACATCCGAAGCGGCCGCGCGGGCGCGGTATTTTGCGGCCTCGATTTGCTGCTGGCAGGTCAGCGCGGCGTTGCGGACGCGCTCGAAATCCTGGCGTGAGATGTCGCCGGTCTCGATCAGCTTTCCGGCGCGCGAAAGTTCCCGCTGCGCCTGCTCGCAATCGGCGCGGGCATGTTCGACGACGGCGTCGGCCTCGTGTTTCAACTGCTCCGCCGTTGCGACGCGCGCCTTCGCTTCGGCGAGCTGGCGCGGGTCGAGCGGCGCC
This sequence comes from Blastocatellia bacterium, assembly GCA_036274535.1. Taxonomy (GTDB): domain Bacteria; phylum Acidobacteriota; class Blastocatellia; order RBC074; family RBC074; genus JAJVID01. The sequence goes on along the minus strand of DASUFM010000207.1, from coordinate 3,119 downwards.
ATCGGTAGCGGGTCAATCCGCGCAATCACTTCGTCGCGCGTCACTTCGTCGCCTCGACGAAGGTCGATTCGCGCCAGCCTGCCAGACACCGGCGCGGCGACGACGAAGCGATCGCGCGCGCGCGTCTTTCCTTCGGCGTCAACCGTCACGCGCATCGGCCCACGCCGAACGCGCTCAATCTCTACTCTGACGGGCGAAGGTCGCAACGCGATGACGCCGGCGGCGCCGGCCACGCCCAGCGCCACGATCAGAAACGCGATCCGTATCCATGTCGTTCTCTTTTTCACGCCATTACTCCCTTGTTTTCAGAACTTCGATCAGGTCGAGTCGGCGCAGCCGCCGGATGACCAGCAGCCCGGAAAGGAACGCCGCCGCCACGACGATGAGCGAAGCTTTCGCGTATGTTCTCCCGCTGATGATGAGCGGCAGCCGCATCAGTTCCGTGTCAATCGCCCATGTGATCAGCCACGAGAGCCCCCATCCCAGCGCGCAACCGAGCGGGATCGCCAGCGCCGCAAGCAGCGCCTGCTCGCCGAGCAGCATCACCGCGACCTCGCGCTCGGTGAATCCGAGCACGCGCAGACTGGCCAGCTCTCTGCCACGCTCCGACAGGGCGATCCGCGCGCTGTTGTACACGACTCCGAGCGCGATGGCGCAGGCGAAAAAGATCAGGACCGCGGTATTGGTTCCCATGGTTCGCGCGAGTGTTTTATTGAAATTGTCCAGCATCGCGCCTGGTATGAGAACGCTTCGTACAGCGGGGGTCTTCTTCAGCGTCGCATAGAGTTCGGGAATGGCGCTCTCATCCACCATCAAATGCAACGATGAAACGCTGCCGCCCTCGCCCATCAGGCGGTTGAGCGCGCGAATGTCCATGTATGCCGACATCCCGACCAGGTCATCGACGGTCCCGGCGACGATCAGCCGACGCGCTGGCCGCGACCCTTCCATCACCTCTACGGTCAGAGTGTCGCCGGGCTTGACGCCCAGCCATTCCGCCAGCTTCACGGACAGCGTCACTCCGTCCGGAGGCGGTTCGTGAACGCCGTAATCCGCGTCCACCATTCTCCATAACTCGGCCCCGCTCTCCATTCCGTTGAGCGCCAGGCGACGACAGCGATGCCCGAAGCGCAGCCGCGCAGGAACATAGCGGGCGGCCTCGACTCGCAGCACGCCTGGCAGACGCGCCATGTCGTATCTAACGCTCGCAGGACGAGGTTCGTTGAAGATGACCGAAACGTCTTCGCGATAAGTCGCGCGGAACATCACGTCGACCACGCGGCTGATCGCGTCGTCATAGAGGTAAAAGCCGGTCACCAGCAGCGCCGCTGAGAGCGAGATTCCGAAGGCGCTCAGAAAAGCCTTCACCGGCCGCCTGGCCAGATTCCTGACGATGATTCGCACTGCGGGCGAAAGGAAATGATTCAATCCCAGGCGCTCGATAAACCCGGCGCGGAAGCGCGCGGGGGGCTCGGGCCGCATCGCCTCGGCCGGCGGCAATGAGACCGCGCCCCACACGGCCGCGAGCGCTCCGACGGCCGCCGAAGCGGCGCTGATCGCCACGGCCAGCAGCACAACGCCCGCGCCGGGCGAGTAACGCAGCACGGGGAATCGGAAAAATTCCGCATAAAGCGACGTGACGCCGTAACCGAACCACCAGCCTGCCCCAACGCCCAGCGCGACGCCGCCCAGCGTCGCCGCGAAGGCCAGTTTCAGGTAATGCAGGCCGATTGAGACGGCGCCGTAGCCGAAGGCCTTCAGGACCGCGATTTGATCCCGCTGCGTGGCCACCAGCCGCGACAGCGTCAGGTGAATCAGAAACGCCGTGACGCCGAGGAAGACCGCGGGAATGAAGGCGCCGATAACCTGCAATTCGTCGATCTCGTTCGAGACGAAATGATGCGAAGTCTGATCAGCGCGGCCGTATGCGCCCAGAGCCCCGTAAACTTCGAGGATCGCGTCCAGTCTCTCTATAACCGCGGATTCGTTCGCCCCTGGCGCCAGGGACAGCGCGACGTCGTTGAACGCGCCGTCCATATTGAACGCCGGGCCGAGCGCTTCGCGGCTCATCCACATTACGCCGAAGCGGCGGCTGTCCGGGAACATCTCGCCGCCGCCGATCTCATAAATGTATTCCGGCGAGATCGCGACGCCGGCGATCCGAAGCTTTTCCCATCGGCCATTGATGACGGCAGTCAGCGTGTCGCCGGGACGCAGGTTGTTCGCGGCGCTGAACGCCTCGCTGATCATCACCTCATCTCGCTTGCCGGCTTCGATGTAACGCCCGCCGCTGACGTGCAGGTCGTTGAGCATCGGCGATTGCCGCTCGGGGATCGAGACGATCCGGCCACGCGCCGGCTCCTCCACCCCGGGGACGTCGAGCGTCACGTTGGCGACGATGCGCGTTTCGACCGCCGCCACGCCGGGAATCTCCCTGATTTGCGCGGCGAGAGTGTCAGGCGCGCGTTTGAGACTGGCGAAGACTTCGGCGAACCGGTATTCCTGGTAATAAGCGGCCTGCGAATTGAGCAGTGAGTAGTAAACGCTGCGCATCGCCACGAAGGCCGCGATGCCGCATGCCGTTACGAGCGCGACCGCGACGACCTGCCCGCGCAAGTGAAACAGATCACGGATTAATTTGCGATTTAGCGTACTCATCGCGTCACCATTCCAGGTCCGCCGGTTTCGCCTTCTTTTCGTTGCGGCGGACTTCGACGATCTCTCCGCTGCCCAGGCGAATCACGCGATCGGCCATCGCGGAGATCGCGGCGTTGTGCGTGATCACCGCGGTGGTCGTTCCGAGTTCCTGATTGACTCGTTCGAGGACTTCGAGCACCAGTTTACCGGTCGCGAAATCGAGCGCGCCGGTCGGTTCATCGCACAACAGCACGTCAGGGCGTTTGGCGATGGCGCGCGCGATCGCCACGCGCTGCTGTTCGCCGCCGGAGAGCTGGGCGGGGAAGTGATGAATCCTTTCGCCGAGTCCGACCATCCGCAACGCTTCATCCGCGGGCATCGGGCGCTCGGCGATTTCAGTCACCAACTCGACGTTCTCCAGCGCTGTCAGACTCGGAATCAGGTTGTAGAACTGAAAGACGAACCCGACGTGTTCGCGCCGG
>DASUFM010000206.1:0-6153 GCA_036274535.1 Blastocatellia bacterium | reverse complement strand
GGCGCCGGATTCGTACCAATCCGTTGTGGCGACGCCCAACAATTGCATAGCCGATATCACCGAACAGGAGAATACCAGAGTCGCCAGAGCCGTCTTCGTAATCCGCTCGTATCGCATCAGGTTGTAGCCGCTCCACATCAGGAAGAATATCTGAACCATGAGCGTAAGCTGCTTTATCGCGTCGCCCTTGTGTTGCACGAAGCCGCAAAGAAGAGCGAAATAGCAGAGATATACCGCATAAAAGCAGAGTTCCCTGGGGAGACGGCGATAGCATACTTCAGGTTGGATCAAGGTGAACGCAAGATAGATGAACCCGATTAACGTCGGTATCTCCATCGGGATTGGCCTGTCCGGCCACTCGAAGAGGAGCGAGAAGATAAAAACATAGAATGCGTAGCGAACCAGCGGATGTACAGCGCGATGATTCGGGAGTTTTGCCCAACGACCTTTAACTTGCCTGAGCCTTGCGGCGACGCCAGGAAGAACTATTACCTTCGTAGCGACTCTCGCGACCGGTCGCTCAATTTGAAGCGATGTTGTCATGCCTAAATCAGAACAGAGAAGGTTGATACAAACCACGAAGAAACGAAGAGAACGAAGAAAGAAAAAGATCAAATCCGCATTCTTCTCTTCGTTCTCTTCGTTTCTTCGTGGTTTGCGCCACTGTCCTAATGTTGTCTCATCGGTTGTCGGCCCTCCCTCACGGTCGGGCTATTGACACACGAGCGCACAACGATTTGACCGTGCGAATCACGTGTTCTACTTCTTCCTCGCGCATGCCGGGGAATAGAGGGAGGGTGACAAGGCGGCGCCACACCTCGGTCGCCACCGGGCAGTCTTCCGGCCGCCAACCTAACGATTCCTGATAATAGGGATGCAGGTGCAACGGCCGCCAATGCACGGAACTGGCCACGCCTGATCGCGCCATATTCTCGATGAACTCATTGCGGTCAATGCCCGGCCGCAACCGGATCGGGAATAGGTGCCAGGAGTGGATTCGATCACTATGCTCCGCCGGCAATTCGATCTCTTCGATTCCGAAGAACGCGTCGCGGTAGGCGGCGGCTATTCGTTCGCGCCTGAGCCTCATCTCTTCGGCGCGCGCCAACTGATGAATCCCGATGGCGGCGGCGATATCGGTCATGTTGTACTTAAATCCGGGCGTGACGATCTTGTAATCCCAACTTCCCCCCCCGGAGTACCTGTCCCACGCGTCGCGGGAAAGCCCGTGAAGCGACATCAATTTCATCCGCTCCGCCAGGAATGAATCGTTGGTGACGGCCATGCCGCCCTCACCGGTGGTTATGGTTTTGTTCGCATAGAAGGAGAAGCAGGTCACAGCCGCTGTCCCCCCTCCGCATCGCCGCCAGGGATCATCCGGTCCGCGCCTCCAGGCCGCCGGGAAAGCATGCGCGGCGTCTTCCACCACCCACAGCCCGTGTTCCGAGGCGAACCTGTTCACATCATCCATGTCCATCATCATGCCGCCGACGTGAACAGGGATCATTCCCACCGCCTCCGCCCCCTTCGGCGCGCCTCCCGGCGGTTTATCGTCACGGAGCAGGGATAATTTCCTTGCGGCGTCATCAAGATTCATATTGAACGTCGCCGGATCGCAATCGACGAGAATCGGAACCGCGCCCTGATAGCGAACCACCGCGGCGGTCGCGGCAAACGTCATGGCGGGAACGAGCACAACCATTCCCGGCTTCAACCCCAGGGCATCTACGGCGAGATGGAGCGCGGCGGTGCAGGAGTTAACAGCCAGGGCATGGCTCGCTCCCACCGCGCCGGCGAATTCCCGTTCAAACCGGCGAACCCTCGGCCCGCTCGTCAGCCACCCTGACTTCAATGCGGCGGTTACCTCTTCCACCTCATTCTCAGTAAGGTCGGGGCGATAGAAAGGAACTTGAGTTTCGAAAGATGTTTGTGTGTTAGTCATGTCTATAAAGTATAATTATTGGAGCGCATCCAGCATGGCTGGCAATATGAGATGCTGCGATGACGCTGACGTCAGCATCCAGAAGTGGCTTCAATGAATCGTAGCCGTCTTCCAAACGATCCGATTCATCTCCTTCGTATACTAGAATGCGCCAGGGCATAGAGCGTAAACTCTCCGGGACGCCGACCACCTTATGGACAAACACCACCGCGTCGGCCAGGCGGGATTGAAAGCGGACCGGAATATCATCTTCCAATCGGTACTTCTGATGTAGATTGGCCCTTAAGAGAGAGAAGCGAGTTGTCCCCAAGGAAAAAAGCAAGTCATGGGCCGATACCACGGCGCCAGGGTGATCCCAACCCAGGCCCCAGGCGGCGCCCGCTGTAAGCGAGGCATGAAGAGCCAGGCCGGAACCGCAGCCGACGTCTAAGACGATTCGCTGATACATACTCAGCGAACTCTGACGAAATGCTCCGGTAATGAATTGAAGCCATTCTCCGGCATAGTCGCTGGCCGCGCGGGATATTGAGCGCTTCCCTTTTCGGAGCGCCGCTTCCATTCCGCCCCCATAAGCTCCATTCGCGTTCGAGACCACTTCATTTAGCCAGGCGTCAAAACCGGTAAGACAGAAGCTCTGGAAATCGATATATTGAACTCGCCCGAGTTTATTCGAATATATAAGGTTACGGTTGCAGTCCGGGGGCGTGAAATCTTCATTTTTTTCCCAATTAGGGAGTAAGACGCGAAGGTGGCTATTAGCGCTAAGTTGCTTTAGGTGGTCTAAGAAGGGCAGACATTGTTCGGTAGTGGAATACTCTCCATTCACATGATCTACCACAAAGACGGTATAATAGTTACTCTGGCCTTTCCAACAAGCCAGGTCCCAGACCCTTGGCCCTATATCCAACGAGTACAGGTAATTTGCCAGGACCAACTGATCCTGAGGCGCCCCAACTAATCTGCCAATGAGAGAGAATGGCGTGTGTTCTTTAACGAGATACGCCGTTTGACCTGGAGGGCCAGCATTCTTGAGGACCTTAAAGCCACAGCCGGGGGGATAGAAATTGACAATCTCCGGAATGAAATCGCGCAGACCTTCTTGCGGAGGAAGATAAAACGTATGAGCGCCTTCGCTTACACTGATACCTTGAGATCGAAGCCAGTTGATGAGTTCCGGCGCGTCGCCACAAGAAGGGAACGGCGCATCCCACGTCATTTCCATCTGCCCCGTATGGCCGGCGGCCGAACGACGCGAGCCGCGCATTGCTCTCCAAAGTCCCTGGCGAGACACATGAATGAGGAACACGATGGTTTGATACCAGTTGAACGGCGGCAGGGCGATCTTATATAGCAGTTCATGCTGATGTAGGTATGCTCTCAAAAGCCGTCCGAGTTTGTCAGCGGGTTCGATCATCTTATCGAGCGCGCCGAAAGTGACCGCGTTGAACCAGTCGCGAGGCAGCAGGGCTCCGGTCACGACGGCGGCCGCAGCCGCGACAATCAACACGACTGGAAGGACAAGGAGCGGCGGCAGTTGAGCGTAGCGCAGCAAGATGGTGATCGGAAGCGTGACGGCGACCACAGAGGCGGCGAGGATCATTCCCGGAAGCTGACATAATAAATATTGCTTCCAGTTCGCGCCGACGAGTCTGTTAGTCAACTGCGCCATTAACAGATACATCACGATTGTGGCGACAACCACGCCCAAGGCGACCCCGGCGATCCCCCACTTGCCGCCTATGTATGATCCGGCGAAGACGCACGCCGCATAAATGGCATGGCGCCGGAACTTGGCGTAAACCTCGCCCTTGGCGCGCGCCAGCGAATCGCCCAGAGTGTACGCGGCGTTGAGAGAGCCTCCGGCGCAAAGGATCGTCAGAGGAACCGCCGCCCCGGCCCATTCCACTCCGAAAATCCCACTCATGATCTCCGGCGCCAGGACCCCGAGCGTCGCAAGCGTCGGGGTGACGATAATCGCCGATAAAGACACGGAGTTGAGATAGGCGCGCCTCAGCCGCGCGTCTTCGTCCTGGATCATGGAATAGACGGGAAAGAGCACGGAGGCGATGACCGAGGTGAACTGCATCATCGGCAGCGTCATAAGCTGGTAAGCCCGTGAATACAACCCCAGCGCGGTCGCGCCGAGCCAGCGCCCGACGACGAAATAATCGCCATTGATCGCGGCGTAATTCGCCAGAGTAGACAGGCTTGATCCGACGCCGAAGGCCAACAATTGGCGCGCCTCTTCCAAAGCCAGACTTGGCCGCTTCGGATGAGGCGAAAGCCAAAGGAGCAATGCGCTCCTCAACATGAATTGAATCACGCTGGCCCAGGCGAGCGCCCACACACCGTAACCCAACAGCGCAAGCGCGACGCTGACCAGCGCGTAACCGATCCCGTAAGAACACAGCTCGGCGATGAGCAGATTCCGGTAATCGAGTTTCTTCTGCAACAGCCCCATGGCGGTCGAGCCCAGATTCATAAACAGAAAGATCACCGACATCAACCGCAAGATCGGAGTCACTTCGTCATTCCTGAGCAGGGTCGCCGCCAGCGGCGCGGTCATATAAACGACCGCCATGAAGAACAGGCCGAAGAGCGTGGATAACGTAAAGGCCACGCGGATGTGAGTGTCGGTGAGGTCTTTTCGCTGTACGACGGCGTAATAGATGCCGATCTCGGATATTCTAATGACCAGGTTGGTGACAACCATCGCCAGGGCCAGCAATCCGAACTGATCCACCCTGACCAGACGCGCCAGAATAACCATGACGGTCAACTGGAGGACGAACTTCAACGATTCTGACACAAATCGCCAGGCGAAGGCGTTCACCGCGCGCCCGTAAAGTGGTTCGGCCGTTAAAGGCCCGCCCGCCGCCTCTTTCAGTTGCGCTTGTCCCGATATGGCCATTAATCCAAACTCGAATGCGCGGGAGCCTGCCCCCGAACGCTCACCCAACCATCCTCACTGTCGAGCAAATCAATATTGGTCAATCCGGCTTCGCGAAACCACCGAAATACTTCTTTCGGACGATGCCGAGATTCCAACTCGGTCGCATAGATATCGAATGTGTCCAGCACAGACCATTTCAGGGGATAATTCTTATAAATCACGGCGGGAAAGAGATAGCGAAGCCAACGTACGACTGGGATTTTATCTATGCCCCAGAGAACCGGAACACAATATAACGCCCACCATAACATGAGCTGTTTCGGAAGGCGCTTTGTGAAGACTCGGAAGAAACGCCGGCGAAACATGGCGACAGCCCAGCCGACACCCGGCTTCATGGTAGCCGCGTATACGCTGACTGCGATTTCGCCGCCGGGTTTGACCAGTGGCACGAGCGCCCTGAATGCTTGCTCTGCTGACGGCGTGTGGTGAAGCACGCCGATCGAAAAGACCGCGTCGAACGAACCTCGCCGGAAAGGCAAGCGGAAGATATCGCCTTTTACGATAAGCACGTTGTCGCGGTCGGACAAGTTCGCGGCCGCCGCATCCACAGCCGATGACAAGTCAACGCCCACCGCAAGCGCTGCGCCGTCTCGTGAGGCAATGTCAAGAAAACGCCCCATGCCACAACCCGCATCGAGGATCATCTTTCCTGCGATCTTTTCGGGAAAGAACCCCGTCTCTTGACGGAAGCGGCGCTCTGAGTCGTGAAGTCGGTTACTATCCAGTTGTTCACGCGAAAAAGTTTTCCATTGCAGGCCAAAAGATTCGGCATATGATTCTTCATCGACAAAAGATATAACTCCGTTACGCGCGTCGCGTGAGTAGCTCCTACCGCAGTCGCGGCACTGCATTACCGAATCTTTCAACGCCACGCCGGCCCCGCATGCGGGGCAAACCAATATAGGCATGGCGAGGCTCAAAACGTCGTTTCTCACGGGACTCGACGTCCCGCGTTGTACTGCTTGCATGAATGATTCCTCCGCTGGCTCCTGAGTTCTTATCGCCCTATCCACCTCTGATGCCAGAGCGCGAACTGCAGTAGATTCCACATCTTTTTCGCGCTGATACGATCGCCTGCCATGAAAGAGCCAACCGCATTCTTAATATAGGCCGGAGAGAAGATCCCCTGCCGGCGGATCCGCGCCGGATCTAGCGTCTGCAGGACGAGCGGCTTCAACGCGGATCTCATCCAATCTGCCAATGGAACGGCGAATCCATGTTTCGGCCGATCCACAAGCTCCGGCGGGATATATTTGTA
>DASUFM010000205.1:0-5542 GCA_036274535.1 Blastocatellia bacterium | reverse complement strand
GCGCCACGCCAAGGGAACCGGCCTGGGGCTGCCGCTCTGCAGGAGGCTGGCGAGGCTGCTCGGCGGCGACGTGGCTGTCGAAAGCGAATTAGGCGCGGGCTCGACTTTCTCGGTCACGGTCCCGGCCTGTTACTCGGCGGGAGAGAAAGAACCGGCGGCGCCCGTTGAAGGCAGGCGGCTTGAGACTCCTCGCTCCGGACCCAGGCTTTTGTTGATTGACGATGATGAGTCCGCGCGCTACGTGATAAAAAAATTGCTCGGCGCGTCGTCGTGGCTGGTTGATGAAGCCGGCGGCGGGGAAGAAGGGGTTCGCATGGCGCGTAAAGCGCGGCCGGACCTGATCCTGCTCGACCTGAAAATGCCCGGATTGAGCGGTTTCGAAACGCTGTCACGATTGAAAGGCGATCCGGTGATAAGCGAAACGCCGGTGATCATTGTTACTTCACAAACTCTGACTCCCGAGGAACGCAAAGATTTGACGGCCAGGGCGAACGCAATTTTATCCAAGGAAGGCTTGTCACGGGAGCGGCTTTTGGAGGCGATCACGCTGGCGACAGGGACCTCTGAGAAGAAAGGGCGGGCTAAAACCAGGGCGACAGCGCGTACAAAGAGGCAATGACAAGCGGTAGTGGAATAATAATGGTGAACAGCGATGGAAACGCCAAAGATAAAGGTATTAAACGTCGACGATTATGAGGCCGGGCTATACGCTAAAAGCCGCGCCCTGCGGCTTGCCGGGTTTGAAGTATACGAAGCGATGACCGGGAAAGACGCGTTGCGACTCGTTCATGAATTGACGCCTGAACTCATACTGCTCGACGTGCGATTGCCCGATATAAGCGGAATCGAAGTCTGCCGTCAAATCAAAAACGATCCTTCCACCGCTTCTGTTCTGGTGATTCAAACCTCGGCGACATTTACCGAGGGGAGTGATCGTGTCCGTGGGCTTGAGGGCGGCGCGGACGCTTATCTCACCGAGCCCGTTGAGGCCGAAGAGTTGGTCGCCAATGTTCGGGCGATTTTGCGCCTGCGAAAAGCCGAACAGGAGGTGCGGGAGCGTGAAGCCTGGCTGAAGACGGTGATGAAGAGCATCGGCGACGCGGTTATCACCACCGATTTGAAAGGGGAAGTGACGTCGATCAATCCGGTGGCTCAGCGCATGATTGGACGCGCCGCGGCGGAAGCCAGGGGCCGGCCGCTGACGGAAATCTTTCGGATCGTCAACGAACTGACGCGACAACCGGTTGAAAACCCCATTGTATTGGTTTTGCATGAAGGCTCTCCCACCGGCCTCGCCAACAACACTCTTCTGGTCTCAAGCGACGGGCTGGAGACGCCGGTTGACGGAACCGCCGATCCGATAAAGGACGAACGAGGAAATGTAATCGGCGTCGTGTTAATCTTCCGCGACATCAGCGGGCGCAGGCGAATGGAAAAAGCGCGAGAACAGTTGCTCCAATACGAGCAGGACGCGCGCCGCGAGGCCGAAGTCGCCCGCCGCCGGGCCGAGGAAGCGAGCCGGTCGAAGGATGAATTCCTGGCGACGGTCTCGCACGAACTGCGCACGCCGCTCAACCACATTCTAGGGTGGATAACGATGCTGCGCAGCGGCAAACTTCCCACGGAAAAGACGCAGAAAGCTTTCGACACCATTGAGCGAAACGTGCGGGCGCAGACGCGATTGATCGATGATTTGCTTGACGTGTCGCGTATCATCTCCGGCAAACTTCTCATAGAACTGCGCCCGATTGAAATCGCCAAAGTTGTCGAAGCCGCCGCGGAATCAATAGGCCCGACCGCCGAAGAGAAGGGCGTCAACTTCGTAACAATGCTCGCGCCTGACGCGGGCATTGTTTCAGGCGACCCTGACCGTTTACAACAAGCCGTCTGGAATCTGCTCTCGAACGCCGTCAAATTCACGCCGAAAGACGGCCATGTCGAGTTGCGGCTGTCGCGCGTCCACTCGCAGATCGAGATCGCGGTTAGAGACGACGGCATAGGCGTCAATTCCGAGTTTCTGCCTTATGTTTTTGATCGCTTCAGCCAGCAGGATACGACGACCGGCCGCCGGCACGGCGGACTGGGGTTGGGACTGGCCATTGTACGGCGCCTGGTCGAACTTCACGGCGGCTCTGTGCGAGCGGAGAGCGCAGGAGAAAACCAGGGAGCGACTTTTACCATTACGCTGCCGGTTGCGGAGGGCGTGACGCCGCCGTCCAAAGAATCGCTTCTGAGTTCGATCGCCGGCGAATCGCAGGCCGATCTGCCTTCGCTCGACGGCGTGCGCGTGCTGGTGGTGGATGATCTGGCGGAAGCGCGCGAACTGATTGCGTTCGCGCTCGCCGGCAAGGGCGCCGAAGTGAGGGCCGCCGCCTCCGCCGCTGAAGGGCTGTTGACGCTCAGCGAATGGCGGCCTGACGTGATCCTTTCAGACATCGCGATGCCGGGCGAAGACGGCTACACTTTCATTCGCAAGGTGCGCCAACTGAATCCGGAGAGCGGCGGGAAGATTCCCGCCGCGTCGCTGACGGCATACGTGGGAAGCAAAGAATATCTGAAATCTTACGAGGCCGGTTATCAGGCCTACATTACCAAACCCATCGAATGGGCCGAACTGATCATGATCGTGGCGAGCCTGGCCGGTAAGCTCGGCTAACGGTCATTCCATGTTTCGCGACTTGCTGACCGCATGTTCAAAAAGCAAAGCGCATTCCCGTCTCGATTCTTCTGCCCGGCATCGCCGCGGTCGGCTGTCCGAAGAATGGCGACGTCAGAACGCCTGAGAATCCCGTGTGATTCGCGTGATTGAGGACGTTGGTGGCCTGGATGAAGAACTGCGTGCGGAACCGTTTGTCGTCCGGGCCGGGAGGCGCCGAACCAATGGCGCCCAGCATTTCGCCGCTGTCCCTGCCGGCGCGAATGATGCGCACTTGCGGGCCGCCCGCGGCGCCGTTGTCCGGCTTCCTGCCGAAACTGAAACTCCAACTCAGACGCGAACTGAGATCCCATTGTCCCGCGCCTCGCGCGCTGTTGCGCCCGACGCCGGCCGGGCGGTCGTTGACGGACAGGTCTTTATTGTCGTCAAAACCGGTGGTGATGTTGTATGGCCGGCCTGAATTCGCGTTGAAGATCGCGCTGACGCTGAGGGATTTTGTCGGCCTGAAGTTCGTCAGGATGTTGAAGCGATGGCGCGTGTCCTGCAGCGACGGGCCGCGCTCGCCGCGCAGGTAGAAATTGTCGGCCGGAAGACTGAGCGCGCCGTCCGTTTCGTCGGTCGTCTTCGATAAGCCGTAACCGGCGCCGATCATGAACTTGCCCATCTTCGACCAGTTGAAATTTACAAACCACAGATGACTGAAAGAATCGGCCGACGATTCGACCTGCGTGACGACGCCGGAGTCCGGATCGGGCAGGATGCCGCCGACCGGCGCATTGATGTTGCGCCCGCGCAGTTGATGTATTCCGCGGCGGTAAGAGTATTGCGACATCAGGCGAATGTTGTGCGGCAGCGACTGTTCGACGCCGACAGACGCCTGGGCGACGTATGGCATTCGCAGATCAGGATCGACCCTGATGCGGCTTGCGGGGAGCGTCACAGCGGTTCCTCCACTGAACGGGTCAGGGAAGCCGGGATTGCGTATATCCAGATCGCTCTGCCGCTGGCCGTTGACGCGCAGAGCCTGCTCATAAATCTCGGCGCCGAACCAGTCATGGAAGATCCCGCCGCCGCCGCGAATCGTCGTGTTTCCTTTTTTGAAAGGCGACCACGCGAACCCCGCGCGCGGCATGAAATTGTTACGATCGTCCAGATGGTTTTGCATCTCGTGACGCGCCCCGAAACTGAGCGTAAGGCTTTTGAGAATCCGCCAGTCATCCTGCGCGAACCATCCGAATTGAACCTGATCGAAATCGACGCTGCCGGCGCCCGACCGTCGCCTGAAAGTCGTGGGCCGTCCGGCCTGGAAGTCAGCCAGACTGGAGAAGATAAAAGCGCCGTTCTGGTTGCGAAGGTCGGTCGAATTGTAGGCCGAGGCTTCGATTTGAAAGCCGGCGCGCATGCCGTGTTTTTTGAACGGCATGTCCATATTGTCGGCGAGTTCGATCTCCCGCGACCTGCGAGAACTCGCGATCTGCGCGCCGCCGCCCGAGAACGCGCCCAGGACCTGTATGGTCGTCGCGTCCGACAGCGAGTCTATATCCAGGCCCTGCCAGATCGTTTGAAAGCGGATCTCGTTGAAAAGCTTTTTACCGATCGAGCCGGAATCGGCGAAGCGCAGGACGTGTTCCGCCGAATCGGTAGTGTAAGCCCGCTCCGGCAGGTCGAAGGAGCCGACGCCGTTATTGTCGCGCCGCGTGGCGTTGCGCTGGTATTCGACGCGCGAAGTGTGAGTCGGCGTCAACAGATGTTCGACGCGCGCGTTCAGGTTGAGCGTGCGCCAGGGCTGCCGGATCGTGTCGTTGAGAATGCCGCCGGGCCGCAGGGCGTAAATGGTTTTCGCCTCGTATGAGTTCACTCCGTCGGCCGACAGAAATAATGACGTGCGTTTCTTCCAGAGCGGCCCTCCAAACTCGAAGCCGAAGCGGCGATTCTGTTCGGCCGCGCGCGCCGGAGCGAAGGCGTTGCGCGCGTTCAATGATTCGTCGCGGAATCCGATGTTGAATCCGCCATGCCAGCTTTCGATTCCCGGCTTGGTGAAGATGTCCACGCTCATGAACGACGATTCGTGATTTTCCGCGGCGTAAGCGTTGGTTCTGAATCTGATCTCTCGAATCTGGTTTTTGGGAGGAAATTTTCCGCCGCGGAACCCGTTGACTTTGAAAGTCGCGCCGGGGCCGGCGATGTTTCGAATCGCCTGTTCAAACTCTTCCGGATCGTCGGGCAATTGCGCGATCTGCTCCTCCGTCAAAACCATCGAGTTCGCGCTGCGCGGGTCCGCGCCCGCCTCGCGTTTGTCGCGCTCGACGGTGATCTCTTCCTGAACGCCGGCCACGTCGAGTTTGACTTCAATGCTGTTGGCGGCCGCGCGCAGGTTCACGTCTTTGACTGTAACCGGAGTGAATCCTGCCGCCTCGACCTGCAACTGGTATTTGCCCGGTGCGAGGCCGCTGAAAAACGCCTCGCCGAGTTGGCCGGTCACGAGCGTCCGAGACTGTTTGCTGATCGTGACTCGCGCGTTCGCAATCGCCGCGCCGGCTTGATCAATGACCGTCACGCGGAGGCTCGATTCTACCGGCCTTTTGTCTTGCGAGAGGGCTGGACCAAAGGCCATGACGAAAATCAGGGTCACGCTCAGGCATCGAAATAACATCTTTCGCCTCCTTAAAAAATGAGTTCGTAGTTCCGCCTTCAGGCGGAAGCTTCAGATAAAGATCAATTCCGTGAATCCAAACTATTCCGCCTGAAGGCCAATGAGATTAAGTTAGCGAATAGTGGGCGTAAATCGTAACGGCGGAGCCTTTGGAGTGCGGTTGCTTGGGATACCGCTGGCAAACTCATTTGTGGGACACATTTAAATTGTCCCACTTATCAGTCGGAATAGAA
>DASUFM010000204.1:0-3724 GCA_036274535.1 Blastocatellia bacterium | reverse complement strand
TAAGGCGGAACTCCAAATACATCACCGCCCCAGCCGGAAGTGACGCAGCCGGATCAACGTGGCAATAGCGAAAGCCCACACTTTTCCTTGAGGCCAGGCCAACAAAACCTCAGGATGTTTCTTTGCGATCGTCAGCCTCGACCAGGGCCGCAATCGCTTTCTTCTTTCATGAACCGAGCGCGCTACATAGTAGGACGATTGGTCAAGCCCGGATAAATAGCTCCCCATGAGAATAAACTGGCGCCATGCTATGATTGCCATCGCATTACACTTCCGAGGTGAAAATGAATGTTATCAGCGCGAGCAGCAGGATTGATTTTTGTCTCCGTCTGTCTGGCCGTTTCATCCACAACCGCGCAGCCGCAGAGACGCGGCAAACCTCCAGCAAAAACCGCCGAGACTGAGGACCAGTCCCGGCGCGAAAAGGCCGCTGAATTGTTCGAGGCGGGGCAGAACGCGCATCAAAAAGGCGAGTTGGAGAAGGCCGTCGGACTTTATGACGAGGCGCTCGAACACGATCCGTCACTGTGGCAGGCGGAGTTTCAACGCGCCGCCGCTTATTTCTCGCTGAACCGGCTGGCCGAGGCGAAGGCCTCGATCGTCGAAACGCTCAGGCAATTGGCTGAATTCGGCGACGCGCCTGAAGCGCGGGCGCCGCTGTCCCGCGCGCAAATGCTGCTGGGCGAGATCGCGCTCGCCGGCGCCGATCCCGTCGAAGCCGAAAAATCATTCCGCCGCGCGCTGGAACTGAATCCGCAAGCCGGCCGCGCCCACGCGGGACTGGCCGAAATAATGTTGGGCGGCGGAAAGTACGACGAGGCCGCCGCGGAAGCGAAGGCCGCAATTGAAGCGGGCGATGATCGCGCCTCTGTCTATGGACTTCTGGGCGATGCGCTGTCGTTCGGCGGGAAATACGATGAAGCGCTGGCGAGTCTCAGCGAGGCGCTCAAGCGCGAACCGAAGAACGCAATCGCGCTCCGCCGCCGCGCCGAAATCCACATTGCGCGCAACGACCTGAAAGCCGCGGTCGAAGACCTGCGCGCAGCCGCGGAGATCGAACCGAATATCCCGACGCGCCTTCGATTGGCCGGCGCGCTCGCCGAGGCGAAGCGATATGACGAAGTCATCCCGCTCTACCAGCGGATTCTGCAGGACGAGCCGTCGAACAACGAGGCGCGAACGGCCCTGGCCGCGGCGATGATCGAATCGGGCAAGGGCGCCGAAGCAATCGCGCAACTGGAATCGCTGATCAAGGCTGAGCCGAATCGCGCCGATTTGCGCGCCCAACTGGCCGAGCTTTATTTGCAGCAGTCTCAATCAGAGAAAGCATTGGAACAATACCTGGCCGCGGCGAAAATCGAGCCGTCGCAGGCCACCCATCAGATCGGCGCGGCGGCCTCGCTGGTCAAGCTCGGGCGATTTCAAGAGGCGGCCGGCGCGGCCCGGCAGGCGCTCGCCCAAAACCCGAAGGAAGACGTGGCCATTTTCGCGCGAACCAATCTGGCCACGGCTCTGTTCAAGCTCGACGATTTCCAGAACGCCCTGGGCGAGTATATTCGGATATTCGATTATCAGCGAAAACGCGGAGATCGAAAGCGCACCGCGCTCACGCTATACTTGCTCGGCATCTGTTTCGACAAGCTCGGCGATTATGAGCAGGCTCTGAAAGCTTATGAGCAATTTATGGCCCTGGCGCCCGCCGAGAATAAACTCGAAATAGACAAAGTGAATTTGCGTTTGCCATCGCTCAGGAGGCAAATCAAAGAAGGCAAAGGCGTACGCAAAAAGTAACGCTTCCCATCCTTGCGAGGCTTCAAACTATGTCGAGATTTCCGCATTCCACCATCCTCAGGCTTTGTCTGGCGCTCGTCTCATCGGGCGTCCTGTTCGCCGCATCTCAGGCGCAAACGGATAAGCGCGACCACCTGACCGAGCAGGAGGTCGATCTGGTGCGGGAATTTCAGGAGATCGATAAGCGCACCGAGGTCTTCATCAAAGCCGCCGAACGCCGGCTGCTCGTGCTCGTCGATCCGAACGCCGTACAGAAAAAAAAGGAAGAAGAAGTCTGGGGCCCTCTGCCGAAGGGAACCAAACTGGAACTGCTGCAGGATTACAAACGCATCCTCGAAGAGACCGAGGAGAAGTTGGACGACTGGAACAATCGGGGCGGAAATGACAAACTGCTCCCCAAAGCCCTCAGCAAATTCAAAGAGGCCGCCACCAGACACATCGCGCAACTGCGCGCGCTGGCGCCTCAGTTAACGGATAAACGCGAACAGCGCGCGTTAGCCGAGGCGATCGAAGAGGCGGAAATCGTGACCAAAGCCTCTACCAACTGAACGCCACAAAAATTCCGGGGGTAACGAACCGTTTCGAAAATTCCCCCTGCTGCTTAAGAGCCGGATACTGCTTTCAACGCAGGTATCTCTGGCTCACCCAGCCCTCCTGCAAGCCTTCGTCGGTCTGCACGAGAACTCTGGCCCAAACCTCGCCGTAGCCGTCAGTCTCATAGTCGCCTGTAAGCGAGACGCGCCAATTTTCCGGCAAAAGATAAGTGGCCATGTAAATAATTCCGGGCCCTTCTCTAAGATATAGATTGTCGGCGGCGACCCTTGCATGAGTTACGATAAGGGATTTCCGATAGTCGTTGTTCTGACCAGTGAAAATCTGATCGCCGTCGAAGGAACGCTTGAAATTTAACTGTCCGACGTCCTTTGCATTTCCTTTAAGATAGAAAATGATCGCCCCAATCACCAAAAGGACGATCAATGCGCCTATCGGAAGCTTGCTCGGCTTATCGGCGCCGGCTTCGCTCTTCTCGCCCTCGCCCTCGCCTTCAGGTGGGAATTGATACACCATCGGTCCATAGACATAGGCCGGCGAGCGCTTAGCCTGACCGGCGCCTGCATCTTGCGACATGATTCACTCTCCTGCTTGGATTGCGACCTGTGTCGGGAAGGGGATTCGGTCATCGGGGAGAGACGGTTTTCCGCCCGCGTTAAACAGGCGAAACGAACGGGAGTAATATTAATATCTAAATATGTAGGGTTGAGATAATACTATCACAAGGTAGAGCCGTTTTTCCGCAAGATATGCGATGACGGTGAAAAAAGCGGCGCGCGCTAATAATGGCCGCGCGAGCGCGCGAAATTTGAAAACCGCGCAACGCGCGTGTTAGATTGCCATCCACCGTTATGCCGATCAAATTGCTGGCGCTGGACATTGATGGAACGCTGCTCACGCCTCAGGGCGAGATCACGCCTCGGAACTCGGCGGCGATCGATCGCGCGCGCCAATTCGGCGTTCAGATCGTTCTGGTCACCGGACGTCGTTTTAATTCCGCCAGAGAACTGGCGCAGCGGATGAATATGGCCGCGCCGCTCATTTCACATAACGGAGCCTTGACCAAGAACGTGGAGACGCTGGAAACGCTCGACTATCATCCGCTCGATATGGGAATCGCGCGCGCCATTATCAGGTTTGGCCGCGAATGTGGCGCGGACATGATCTGCTGCGACGATCCCGACGGCCTGGGGAAGATGGTTATTGAAGGCGTTTCCGCGGAGAACAAATCCCTGCATCGTTATCTGGACAAATACCGCGACTCGGTCAGCGTCGTCTCCGACCTGTTCGAATATATCGATCACCCGCCTATCCAGATCATGTTTTCCGGCCGCTGCGATCCGATGGATGATTACGCGGCGCGCCTGAGCGCGACAATGGA
>DASUFM010000203.1:0-2712 GCA_036274535.1 Blastocatellia bacterium | reverse complement strand
TCAGCGTCTTTCTGCCGCTGGCTCTGGGGCGGCTGCGCGATCTGTGGCGGCCAACTCGGCGTGAAGACCAGTTGCGGCTCTTCGCCGTGGTGTGGGCGCTGGTGGTGATCGGCTTCTTTTCTTTCTCGACCCGGCAGGAGTATTACACATTCCCGGCGTTCCCGGCGCTGGCGCTGCTGGCTGGCGTGGGACTGGCGCGCGGCGAGCAGGATAAATCGCGATGGGTGACGGCCGGACAGGGGCTGCTCGCTTTCGTAGGCGCGACTGTCGGCGTCGCGCTCGGCGGCCTTTTATGGCTCTCGCGGAACGCCACGCCGGCGGCGGACATTTCACAGGCGCTTACGAAGAACCCGGAGAATTACAAACTGGCGCTGGGCCATATGTCCGACCTGACCGTCGACGCATTCGCCGTCCTGCGCGTCCCGGCCGCGGGCGCGGCGATCTCGCTCTCCGTAGGATTCGTCGCCGCCTTCATTTTGCGCCGGAAACGGCGGCCGACGGAAGCCGGATTGCTCACCGCCGTAACCGTCGCCTGTTTTATCTACTTCGCGCACCTGGCGCTCGGAACCTTCAATCCCTATCTCTCTTCGCAGCCTTTGGCGGAAGTCATCAAGCAGCGGCTCGCTCCCGGCGATGAAGTGGTCATCAACGGCGAATTCCAGGGAGGATCGAGCATCGGCTTTTACCTGCCGCAGAAAGTCAAGCTCCTCAACGGGCGAATGACCGGACTCGAGTTCGGTTCCCGTTACCCTGACGCTCCGCCGGTCTTCATCGACGACAGCGATATCGCGCAAATGTGGCGGGGCGAGCGCCGCGTTTTCCTCTTCACGCACGATGATAAGTTTGAAAAAGTCAGGAGCGTCATCAAGGGTGAGATGTTCCGGCTGGCCACCTCAGGCGAAAAATCGATATACAGCAACAGGCCATAAAGGATAGGGCCTATAAGTCCCATAGGCCCTATCCTTTATTAACTTGAACCGCGCGGGACCACTGGTTCGAATTTTCCGCCTTCCAGCAGGCGATAGCGTTCGTTGCGCCAGACGATCTCGCGTCCGGCAAAGCCTCCCACCCATGTGGCGAAGCTGAGCATGTCCTGCAGCGGGATCAGCCAGAACCGCCGCATCGCTCCACGGTCATCTAGCAGGCGCAATCCCAATTCATAAGCCAGGAAGAATCGCGCCGACGCCACCGCCAGCAGTAAAGCTCCGCTCCACCAGAACGGCGCGCAGAGGAACGACAGGAAGGCCCAGGGCAGCCCGTAGGTGAATCCCTGGCCGATGTAACCGGCGGGGCGTGAGAAGCGCGAACTGCGGTTCCATCGCAGACGGTGTTTGAAGCTGGTCGTGAAGCCGAGCGCCGTCGCATGATGATTGACAGGCTGCGGCATGAGAGCTACCTGATAACCGGCTTCGGACGCCCAGGCGCCCAGGACGAAATCATCGGCCAGATAATCGGCCATCGCCGCGAATCCGCCGATCGCGCGCAGGCAATCGCGGCGCACGGCCATCGAAGGGCCGAGCGTGAATTTCATTCCCTCCAGATGATTGGCCACCACGACGCCGGCCATGAACTCCGTGCTCATCCCCAGCGCTTCCAGCTTCGACCACAGGTCCGCGCCCGGCGCCCCGCGATAGAGGCTGGTCGCCGCTCCGACCCGCTCATCCGCGAAGGCCGCGGCGACGCGCTGCAGGTAATCCTTGCTGACCGAAGTATCGCTGTCGGTGATGACCAGTATGTCGGCGCAGGCCGCCTCGGCCATTTTTTCCATGCTCCAGACCTTGGCGTTCGCATAGGGCGGCTCGCCGGTCAGGATCAGGCGCGCCGGGACGCGCGGGTGGCGCAGCATCAGCCGCTCGGCGACGGCGACAGCCGGGTCATCAGCGCTCCTGACTGCGAAGAGTATCTCGTACGACGGATACCCCTGCAGGAAGAAACTCTCCAGATGCAGTTCCAGATCGGGGTCGGCGCCGCGCAACGGCTTGAGCAGCGAAATCGCAGGCGGATCAGCGATTTCGAACCCGGCCGAATCTCGCGCCTTGCACAGCTTTCGCGTGGCCACTATCGCCAGCAGGTAATAGACCAGACCTCCGGCCGATGCGGCCAGGAGCGGAAAAAGAAGGATGAAATAGATTAGTCCAGGCATTCAGTGGAAAACGAAAAAGTCGGGGAAGTCGCCCGAAGAATACCATCGCCATATGCCATGCGCAATAAATCGTAAGTGGGCGCTGTAAATGTAAAATACGCAAAATTAAGCCCGCCGATCTCCATTACTCTTGTCATGCGGCCCCGCCTAAGAGATGATCAGACCATTCAACCATATATTGCTGGGATGTACTCCAAATCAGTTCGATGATCCATGTATAACTCGCCCTTGCGACCGTTGGGCGTTCACTCAAAATCCGTTCGGTACAAGTCCTTTTCAAGGAGGAATAATGTTATCCGTTATAAGGAAGTACACAAGCTACCCGTTATTAATGTCCCTCGCTCTCAGCTGTCTTCTAGCCGGCGCGTCAGCGCAAGGATTGACCGGCCAGATCTCCGGTTCGCTCGCCGACGCCCAGGGCGGCGCAGTGTCCGGGGCCAGAGTAGAAGTGATCAATGAAGAAACCGCGCAAACGCGCTCCGTAACCGCCGGCAGCGACGGAAATTTCGTTGTGACCCAACTGTTGCCAGGAACCTATACGCTGGTCGTGTCGGCCAACGGTTTCAAGA